>PEWP01000052.1 GCA_002779425.1 bacterium (Candidatus Gribaldobacteria) CG07_land_8_20_14_0_80_33_18
TAAAATGGATTTTAAAAAATTCAAAAAATTTTTAATACCTGAAGAAAAAATAGCCGGAATAGAAGTAGATGATACCAGGTTAGCTTGTGTTTATTTAATTGAAAAAGATGGAAAAACATTTATTAAACAGCAAATAGAAATTTCTTTGCCAAAAGGAATAATTGAAGATGGCGAGGTTAAAGATAAAAAGAATTTTATTTTACATTTAAATAAACTCTTAGCTGAACTATTTAAGAAAAAAGTTAAGAAAGACCTGCCAGCCGTTCTTTCTCTTCCCTCGCAAAAAATTTATTCCCAATTGTTTGATTTTCCCGACAGAATCAATTATGAGGCCTTGGAAGAAAGCATGGGATTAACAATTGGTTTTTCTCTTCCCTTATCTGTTAATGAGTCCTATCTTGATTGGGAAATAATAAATGAGGAAGAAAAAAAGATATATCTCTCTTCAGTGAAAAAAGATATTATTGATGGCTTTATAGAAAGTTTTGGAGAAAAGGCTTTTCTTCCCATTGTTTGTGAGACGCATTTAATGAGTTTAAACAGAGCAATTTCTTTAAGAGAGAAGGAGCCGTTTTGCGGGGTGTTAGTGGATAAAGAAGGAATAGAAATGGCTATTTCTAAAGAAGGCAAGATTAGATTTGAGAATACAATTTTTTGGGCCGCCCACAGGCGGCGGGAAATTCGCGACCCACAGGTCGCTGAATTTCCCAGGGAAGGAAAAAACGAATTAACCTTAGAAGAAAAAAAGAAAATTTTAACTAATGAAATTTGGCGAACTATTAATTTTTATCAAACTGATAATAAAGATAACGCAAAAATTGGAAAAATATATTTAATTGGAGAACTATTAGAGCTCTCTGAATTCAAAGATTATTTGGATTCCCACCTCTCCATTGCCCCAGAGTTAAAAATAGATGTAATAATTCCGGAAATTATTTTTGGAAAGCTCGAGAAGAAAAAAATGGAAAAAAAGGAGAAAAAAACCAAAGAAAGAAACAGATTAGAAAAAGCTCAAGAAAATTTAGACAAACTTCTTAGCCAGCAAACAGAAATTGAGAAAACAACAAATAAATTAATTGGAGAGGAAGGATTAATTGGGAAAGAGATAAAAACTCTAAAAGAAAAAGAAAAATTAATCAAGTCAAGAGATGAAAAGAAAAAGTTAGTAGAACAAAGATGGGCTTTAGAGAAAAAGAGAAAAGAAATGGAAGAGAAAAAATGGGAATTGGAAAAAGAAAGAACAAAAATAGAACCCAAAGTCAAGAAAGCTCAAAAGCTCTACGGAAAGACAAAAAAAGAAAGCAGTCCAGAAATTATTGGAAAAGAATTAAACCCCGTTAGAGATTTATCTCTAAACGGGGTAAAAGATAATCGGTTTTTAATTGGTATTGGCGCAGCTCTTCGCGGTTTTATTCCTCACGATAAAGATAATTTTATTAGTTTATTGCCTATTGGCACCGAAGAGAGATATTTTCATTCTAAAGTAAGCTCTATTTTTAATTTTGTAAATAGCTGGTTCATTTTAATGAGTATAATTTTTGTTTCTCTTTTTGGCGGAACTTATTTTTTACTTTCTTATATCTCCCAAAATACCGAAAAACAACTTTCGGATTTGAAGGCCTTGCCGGTTGGCGAGGAACTTCAAAAAATAGAAAAAACAGCGATTGAATTTAATAAGAACATTGATTTAATGGAAAATTTATCAAAAGAAGTTTCTCCTTGGTCTAAGCTTCTTGAAGAATTAAAAAATAAAAAAATAAACGGGATTACTTATATTAAGCTCACCGCTATCTCAATCAAGGATAAGATAAGTTTGGAAGGATTGGCGGGTACCCGCAGCCAATTGCTTAGTTTTAAAGAAAACTTAATGGCTTCACAAATTTTAACCGAAATAGAATTACCATTAAAATTTGTGGAAGAAAAAGAAAATATATTTTTTACTATTAGTTTTAGAGTTAAATAAAAATATGAAGTTAGAAAAGGGAAAATTTAAAAAAGAAATTGCGATTAAAAGCATTATTATGATTTTGGTCGCATTTCTCGGCATTTATTCCTCATTTTATTTTATTGGAAAAATAGAATTAGAAAGCAAAAAGATAATCATAGCAAGGACAGAAATTAAAAAACTCCAAATTTTAAATGAAAAAAAAGTGCAATTATATGAAGATTACAATAAAATTAAACCCTATTTAGATAAAGTTTTTTCCTTTTTACCGAAAGAAAATGAATTAGTAAAAATTATTTCTTCGTTGGAAGAAATAGCTCAAAAAAATAACATTTCTCAGAAATTAAAATTAACAGAGATGAGTCCCTTAGAGGATTTAAAAAGAGCAAATTATGAAATTACGCTTTCGGGAAATTATGAAAAAATATTAAATTATTGTAAAGAATTTGAAAAATCTCCTTACTTTGTTAGAATAAATAATCTAAATCTTTATTCAATGACTGATTTGGAAAAAGAAGCAAAATTATCAGTCAGTATTTTCCTATTTTTAAAAAAGTAAAAAGCTAAAGTATGATTGGACCCGGTTTAAAAAAAGAAATAAAAATTTTAAAATTTGTTTTACCAACAATTAAAATTTCATTAATTCTAATTTTTATTGTCTTGGTGGTTTTTTCTTTAAAATTTCTTTATAAGCCATTAAAAGAGATTTTTATTGAGAAGCCGGTTTTAGAAACTTTTTCTTCTTTTAAAATAGAGAAATTTAAACAATTCGCTCCGAGATTAGGAATACAACTTAGTGAATAATATGAAAAGAATTATAATCATTGTTATTATTTTCGCTCTTGCCGTTGGTATTAGCGGTTTTTGGTATTACCGTAAAAATATTTATTCAAAAGAAATTTTAAAACTTGAGATTTTAGGTCCAGAATATGTTCAAACGGGAGAAGAAATTGAGTATTTAGCGCGTTATAAAAACAACGGCAATATCGTTTTAGAAAATGCTGAATTTATTTTTGATTATCCTTCTAATTCTATTCCTTCTGATAGTCAAGATTTAAGGCTAACTCAAAAGGTTGAAGATATTTATCCGGGGGAAGAAAAAAGTTTTAAATTTAAAACTCGGCTTTTTGGGAAAGAAAACGATAATTTAACTGCTTCTTGTTCGCTTAATTATCAGCCAAAGGGGTTAAAGGCAAGATATGAATCAAAAACCACATTTACCAGCCGCATTAAGTTTGTTCCTTTAACTTTTGAATTTGACCTTCCCTTAAAAACTGAATCAGGCCAAGAACTTCAATTTTCTTTAAATTATTTTTCTAATATTAATTACCCATTAGAAAATTTAAGGGTAAAAATTGAATATCCGGATACTTTTGAATTTAAAGATTCTTCTCCCAAGGCGTTGGAGAAAACGGAATGGGAAGTTTCCTCTTTAATTCAAGCGGGTGGCGGAAGAATAAAGATTTCTGGAAAAATTCAGGGGGAACCGGGACAGCAAAAAATTTTTAGGGCAAAATTAGGCCTCTATAAAGAAGGAAATTATATTGTTTTAAAAGAGGCAGCTCAGGCCGTTCAAATTGTGGAACCGGCTATTTATATTTCTCAAATAGTAAATAATCTTTCTAATTATATTGCCAATATTGGTGATTTGCTTCACTATGAGATTTTCTTTAAAAATATTGGTAAAACACCCATAGAGAAACAGTTTTTAATAGTTAAATTAGAAGGAGATTTTTTTGAAAGAAATTCTCTTAAATTAGAAAGTGGTGAGGCGGCGCCCGGTGATAATTCAATAATCTTTGACTGGAAAGATATTTCAAAATTAAAATTTTTAGATGCCGGGGAAGAAGGAAAAGTTGAATTTTGGATAAAAGTTAAAGAAAAAGATTTTGATAAAATTAAAAATCCAGTTTTAAAAAATACAATTCGGTTGGGCGGCTCAGAAAAGCAATTTGAAACAAAGATTAATTCAAAACTAATTTTTTCTCAGAAAGGTTATTTTAAAGAAGATTTTTTTGGAAATTCCGGCCCCTTGCCTCCGGAAGCCGGCAAAACAACTACTTACACAATTGTTTGGCAAGTAGAAAATTCCTTTAATGAGCTTTCTAATCTGAAAGTTAAAGCAATTTTACCGGAAAATGTAACAGCCACCGGCAAAGTTTTTCCGGAAGATGCGAGATTTACTTTTGACCCTCAAAGCAGGGAAGTAATGTGGAATCTTGGAGATTTAGGCGCTTTTGAACAGAAAACTTTAGCTTTTCAGATTGGCTTGACTCCTTCGGAAAACCAAAAAGGAAAGGTTGCTTTATTAATAAAAAAGGCAGAAATTATTGCTCAAGATACTTTTACCCAAGATATATTAAAAACAGAAGAAGTTGAACTGAGTACAATTCTACCCGACGATGTTTCAATTACTAAACAAGAAGGAATAGTAAAATGATTATGGATTTAACAGAAAAAATTATTTCGTTATGTAAAAGACGAGGTTTTGTTTTCCAATCTTCAGAAATTTATAGTGGTTTGGGTGGAATTTATGATTTCGGACCATTGGGAGTAGAATTAAAAAACAATATAAAAAAGGTTTGGTGGGAAGAAATGACAAGAAAACATGAAAATATCATTGGTTTGGATAGCGCTATTTTGATGAATTCAAAGGTTTGGGAAGCATCGGGTCATTTGAGTGCCGGCTTTGCCGAGGAATTAAAGGAGTGTAAAAGCTGCCACAAAAGATTTAAGTTGGATGAACTTCAAAATCAAACTCTAAAATGTCCTGAATGTAAAGGAGAATTAACTAAAGCAAGAAAATTTAATTTGATGATGAAAACATCTATTGGACCGGTTGAAGATAAAGCGGCAATTACTTATTTACGAGCCGAAACCTGTCAGGGAATTTATGTTAATTTTTTAAATATCTTAAATTCAATGCGGCTGAAAATCCCTTTTGGCGTAGCTCAGATTGGCAAGGCATTTAGAAATGAGATTACCCCTAAAAATTTTATTTTTAAGACCCGAGAATTTGAACAGATGGAAATGCAATGGTTTACTGAACCGGAGACAGCGGATGAATGGTTTGAATATTGGAAAAATGAAAGAATAAATTGGTATTTAAATTTAGGAATAAAGAAAGAAAATTTAAAAACCAAAGAAGTCCCGGAAAAAGAAAGAGCTCATTATGCCAAAAGGCAAGTAGATATTGAATATAAATTTCCTTTTGGTTGGCAGGAAATTGAAGGCATTCATAATCGCGGCGACTGGGACCTTTCAAATCATTCAAAATTTAGCGGACAGGATTTAAGCTATTATGATGATGAATCAAAAAACAAATATTTTCCTTATATTATTGAAACCTCGGTGGGAGTAGAAAGGTCTTTTTTAGCTTTTTTATGCGATTCTTATCAAGAAATAAAAGGAGGAAGAACAAAGACAACAAAGGCGGCAAAAGATGTTGAGATTTTGTTAAAACTTGATAAAAGATTAGTCCCGATTAAAGCGGCAATTTTACCTTTAGTTAGAAATAAACCGGAATTAGTAAAAAAGGCAAAAGAAGTTTATCAGATGTTAAAACCATATTTTACTTGTCAATACGATGAATTAGGTTCCATTGGCAGAAGATATCGAAGACAAGATGAAATTGCAACAATAGCATCGATTACAATAGACTTTCAGACACTGGATGATTCAACTGTTACTTTAAGAAATAGAGATACGATGGAACAAATTAGAGTTGAGATTTCCAAGTTAAAAGAAGTAATTTCAGGTTATGTTTTTTAAAACGATATTTAAAAATGGATTAAGGATTATTACTGTTCCGATGAAAAACACCGAGACAGTAACATTTTTAGTATTAGTCGCCACTGGCTCTAAATATGAAACAAAAGAAAAAAATGGAATTTCCCATTTTTTAGAACATTTGTTCTTTAAAGGAACTAAAAAGAGGCCGACAACTTTAAAAATTGCCGAGACCTTGGATAAGGTTGGCGGAAGTTATAATGCTTTTACTTCCAACGAATTCACCGGTTATTTTGCCAAAGTTAGTTCCCAATACTTAGATTTGGCTTTAGATTGGATTTCCGATATTTTTTTAAATTCAAAACTTAAAGAAGCAGATATTGAAAAAGAAAAAGGAGTGATAATTGAAGAAATAAATATGTATCAAGATACGCCGGTTAGCTACATTAAAGATTTATATGAAAAATTGCTTTATGGCGACCAACCAGCCGGCTGGTTAACAATCGGAGAAAAAGAAATAATTACAAAATTTAAAAGAAAAAATTTAATAGAGTATTTAAAAACTCATTATTCTGCTCTTAATACTGTTATTATAATCAGCGGCAATATCAATAAAGGGATAGAGGAGAAAATCAAAAAATATTTTAAAAATATAGAAATCTCTCCTCCTTCTCAAAAAATAAAAGTTGAAGAAATTCAAAACAAACCGCAAACATTGATTCATTTCAAAGAAACTGACCAGACCCATCTTTGTTTAGGAGTAAGAGGATATGATTTGTTTAATCCAAAAAGATATGCTCAAGAAATTTTAAGTGTTATCTTGGGCGGAAATATGAGCTCCCGTCTTTTTATCTCAATAAGAGCAAAAAAAGGACTTTGTTATTATATTCAAACTTCTTCAGATTCTTCAACTGACACAGGTTATATTGTTACCCAAGCCGGAGTTCCCCATAAAAATCTTCCGGAAGTTATAAATTTAATTCTGGCCGAATATAAAAATCTAAGAAAAGGAAAAATTTCATTATCCGAACTTCAAAAAGCAAAGGATTATTTGAAAGGAAGCTTGAGTTTAAGTTTAGAACCATCCGATGCTCAAGCATTTTATTATGGATTGCAGGAATTATTAACTGGAAAAATTTTAACGCCGAAAGAAAAATTTGCGAAAATTGACGAAATTACTCCTTCTGATATATTAGAAATAGCCCGAGATATTTTTAAACCAGAAAAATTAAATTTAACTATAATCGGGCCGCATAAACATGAACCACGAATCTACATTTAATATTAGCTGGGGAACAATTTTAAAAATTTTAATTGCAGTAATTAGCATTTATATACTTTATTTAATCAGAGATATTCTTATCTGGTTTATTTTTGCTTTGGTTATTGCGGTTTTATTCAATAGTTTAATTGATTTTTTAGAAAGAAAAAGAATTCCTCGATTAGTAAGTTGTTTAGTTTTATATTCTGGCATCTTCGCTCTTTTAGGTTTTTTCGTTTATCAAACCGCGCCTATTTTTCTTTCGGAAATAAAAGATTTCTCCCAAAATCTTCCCCAATATCTCCAAAAAATCTCTCCTTTATTTGAGAAATTTGGAATAGAAACTTTTAAAAGCACTCAAACCCTCCTTGAAACTTTGGAAAATAATTTTGAAAGAGCCGGTAAAAATATTTTAAATGCCTTATCTTTTGTTTTCGGCAGTATTGGAGCAGCTTTTTTGGTTACTTCTTTAGCTTTTTTTATCTCTTTGGAGAAAAATTTCGGCGAGAGAGTTTTAGAAATTTTTTCTCCGCTGAAATACAAAAATTATTTTTTAAATCTTTGGCACAGGTCAAAAGAAAAAGTTACTGGTTGGTTTATTAGCAGAATTATTGGGATTATTTTTGTTGGAATTGTTACTTTTATTATTTTAAAAATTCTTAATATTAAATATGTTTTTGCTTTAAGTTTAATGGCAGGAATTTTGGATTTTATTCCTATTATTGGGCCAATTATTGCCGGTATAATAATTACTTTATTTGCGGCGATGAATAATTTAGGTCAAGCAGTTTTTGTTTTAATCGCTTTTATAATTATTCAACAAATAGAAAATAATCTTCTACTTCCTATTATTTCTGAGAAATTTACCGGTCTGCCGGCTGTTTTAGTTTTGGTTGGCTTGGCAATCGGCGGCAAATTATGGGGAATTTTAGGGGCAATTTTATTTATTCCTGTAGTGGGAGTCATTTTTGAAGTTCTAAAAGATTATTTAATAAAAAGAAAAAGAGAGAGAACTCAAGAAATTTTCTAAATTCTATGAAAAAATTCTATCTTTCTACAGCCCTCCCCTATGTTAATGAGAGTCCACACGCAGGTTTTGCTCTAGAAATAATTCAAGCCGATGTCATGGCTCGATATCATCGTCTTTTGGGCGAGGATGTTTTCTTTTTGACCGGGACAGATGAAAATAGTTTAAAAAATGTTCAGGCGGCTCGTAAGGAAGGAATTCCAGTTAAAAAATTAGTAGACCGTAATGCTAAGAAATTTTATGAATTAAAAAAAGCTTTAAATTTATCTTTTGATGATTTTATTAGAACTACAGAGAAGCGACATATTAAGGGGGCGCAGAAATTATGGCTGGCTTGTAAAAAAGATATTTTTAAAAAGAAATATAAAGGACTTTATTGCGTAGGATGTGAAGAATTTTATAAAGAAAGTGAATTAGTAAATGGGCTTTGCCCCGAACATAAAACGAGACCAGACTTGGTAGAAGAAGAAAACTATTTTTTTAAACTTTCAAAATATCAAAATCAATTGAAGAAAATAATTGAAAAAGATGAAATCAAAATTATTCCCCAAAGTCGTAAAAATGAAGTTTTAAGCTTTATTAATTCTGGGTTAGAGGACATTTGTATTTCTCGTTCGGCTGAACGTGGCCGAGGATGGGGGATTCCTGTACCGGAAGACCCAAGCCAAATTTTATGGACTTGGTACGACGCTCTTAGTAATTATATTAATGCGGTTGGCTATTCTGACAATCCAAAACAATTTAAAAAATGGTGGCCAGCTTATTTACATATAATCGGTAAAGGAATTTTAAGATTTCATGCTGTTTATTGGCCGGCCATTTTACTTTCAGCCGAACTTTCTTTACCAAAAACAATATTTGTCCATGGCTATTTAACTTCTGCTGGTCAAAAGATGTCAAAATCATTAGGAAATATTATTGACCCATTTGAATTAGTTAAAAAATATGGAACCGAGCCGGTTCGTTATTTTCTTTTAAGAGAAATTCCTCCGACCGAAGATGGTGATTTTACTTATGAGAAATTTGAACAGAGATATAATGCTGATTTAGCCAGTGGTTTAGGGAATTTGGTGGCGAGAGTAATAGCGATGGCTGAAAAGCTCAAAGCTCAAAACGCAAAACGCAAAACTACAACTCAAAATTTAAAATTTAAGAAAGAAATTGATAAAACGTGGGAGGAATATAAAAAAGCATTAGAGGAATTTAAATTTAATGAAGCATTAGGTTCAATTTGGAAGTTAATTAGTTTTTGTGACTGCTATATTGATAAAGAGCGACCCTGGGAGTTAAAGAATCAAGAATCAAGAATCAAGAATCAAGAAGTTATTTATAATTTATTATTCGTTTTGACAAATATTGCTGAAATGTTAAAACCATTCTTGCCAGAGACAGCAGGGAGAATTTTGAGACAAACAAGAACCACAATAAATAAACCGCTCTTTCCCAGATTAAAATAAAAAGATATAATAAGAGCAATGTTGATTGATACTCACGCGCACCTTAATTTAAAGGCTTTTAAGGAAGATTGGGAAAAAATAGCAAAAAGAGCTTTAGAGAATAAAGTTTTTTTAATTAATGTAGGAACTAATTATAAAAATTCAGAGAAAGCAGTAGAAATTGCCAAAAAATTTAAAGAAGGGGTATATGCGGCTATTGGTTTTCACCCCACGAATATTGATTCAAAAAGAGAATTTGATTATGAAAAATTTGAAAAATTAGCCCGTTCGGCAAGCTCAGGGCAAGCAAAATCAAAAGTAGTAGCGATAGGGGAAATTGGCTTAGATTATTTGGACAAAAAATTTAAAGAAAAACAGAAAGAGATTTTTTTAAAACAACTAAAATTAGGAAAAGAATTAAATTTACCGATTATTTTTCATTGTCGCAAAGCTCACGAGGACCTTATAGATATTCTAAAAATCAACCCCGCCTTGGCGGGGAGAGGCGTGATTCATTGTTTTACAGGGAATTGGAATCAGGCGAAAGAATATTTAGAAATGGGATTTTACTTGGGTTTTAACGGAATAATTTTCAAGTTAAATTTAGATGAAATAATCAAAAAAACACCCTTGGATAAAATCTTAATTGAAACAGATTGTCCTTTTTTGACTCCCCCAAATTTTCCGGGAAAAAGGAATAATCCCTTAGCAGTAAAATTGGTAGCAGAAAAAATTGCTGAAATTAAAAATTTGAATTATGAAGAGATAGTGAAAGCTACTACAGAAAATGCTAAAAAATTGTTCAATTTTTGAATAAAAATATAGCGTAGCGAAGCGTTTAATTTATGAATAATTACGACCCAAAAGAAATAGAGCCAAAGTGGCAAAAATATTGGGAGAAAAATAATTTTTATCAGGCAAAAGATCCTGAAAAGGCAGTAGGGAAAAAACTTTATATCTTAGTAGAGTTTCCTTATCCTTCAGGAGAAGGGCTTCATGTTGGTCATTGCCGGAGTTATGTGGCCTTAGATGTAATCAGTCGTAAAAAAAGAATGGAAGAATATAATGTAATGTTTCCAATGGGTTGGGATGCTTTTGGTTTGCCTACGGAAAATTATGCTATAAAAACAGGCATTCATCCTGAAATTGTTACTAAAAGAAATACAGTTTTTTTCAAAAAACAACTGAAAAGATTAGGACTTTCTTTCGATTGGTCACGAGAGATTAATACTACCGACCAAAACTATTATAAATGGACCCAATGGATATTTTTACAACTTTTTAAAAATGATTTGGCTTATCAAGCTGAAATTCCTATTAATTGGTGTCCATCTTGTAAAGTTGGTTTAGCTAACGAGGAAGTAGTGGGTGGTAACTGTGAACGTTGCGGAACAAAAGTGGGCAAAAAATTATTAAAACAATGGATGCTTAAAATTACTGCTTATGCTGATAGATTAATAGATGATTTAGAAAAAGTGGATTATCCCAAAAGAGTAAAAATTCAACAGATAAATTGGATTGGAAAAAGTTATGGCACCGAGATTAATTTTAAAATTGTCGGCTTAAATGAAACAATTAAAGTTTTTACTACTAGACCCGATACTATTTTCGGAGTTACAGCCGTTGTCTTGGCTCCGGAAAATCCTTTAGTAGAAAAAATAATAAAAAAAGAATATGAAGCAGAAGTAAAAAAATATATTAAAGATGCTAAAAAGAAAAGTGATTTTGAAAGAGAAAAATTAGAAAAAGAAAAAACAGGCGTCTTTACTGGTTTTTACTGCATTAATCCCATAAATAATGAAAAAGTACCAATTTGGGTTGGAGATTATGTAGTAGCAAGTTATGGAGGCGGAGCAGTGATGGTTGTGCCCGCCCATGACTATCGGGATTATGATTTTGCCATAAAATACAACCTGCCCGTTCGGCAGGTTGTATCGCCGATTGACGCTGATAAAAAGGCTGATTTAGGCGGATTAAAAGAGGCCTTTGTTGATTACGGAATTCTAATTAATTCCGGTCAATTTAATGGTTTATCTTCTAAAGAAGCAATTGAAAAAATTACTGGATATTTAGAAAAAATTAAATGCGGGAAGAAAACAGTCCAGTATAAACTTCGCGATTGGGTTTTTTCTCGTCAGCATTATTGGGGAGAACCAATCCCGATTATTCATTGTCAAAAATGTGGTGTGGTGCCGGTTCCGGAAGAAGATTTGCCAGTTGAGCTTCCTTATATTGAAAAATACCAACCGACCGGAACAGGGGAATCTCCTTTAGCCGCGATTTCTAATTGGGTAAATACCAAGTGTCCAAAATGTAACGGTTCGGCAAGAAAAGAAACCGACACTATGCCAAACTGGGCAGGTTCTAATTGGTATTTTTTACGCTATTGTGACCCTAAAAATAATAAAAAATTAGCTGAGGGTAAATTGCTTGAATATTGGATGCCAGTAGATTGGTACAATGGCGGGATGGAACACACCACTTTACATCTTTTATATTCTCGTTTTATTTATAAATTTTTATGGGATATAGGAGCAATGCCAAAAATCATTGGTTCAGAACCATATAAAAAACGAACTTGTCACGGAATGGTTTTAGGAGAAGGAGGGATTAAAATGTCTAAATCGCGAGGCAACGTGATTAATCCTGACGAAATTATAAACAAATACGGCGCCGATACCCTGCGAGTTTATGAAATGTTTATGGGGCCTTTTTCTGAGGCAATTAGTTGGGATATGAAAGGAGTAAAAGGGGTGAGGCGGTTTTTAGAGAAAATTTGGAAACTCGCAAGCTTGCCTGAGGGCCGGGAACTAAGAAGCTTGCCCGTTGGCCGGGAATTAGGGAGTTTGCCTGCGGGCAAAGAAAATTTAGAAATAAAAAAACTTTTAAATAAAACGATAAAAAAAGTATCAGAAGACATTGAAAATATGAAGTTTAATACCGCTGTTAGTTCTTTAATGGAATTTGTAAATGCCTGGCAAAAAAGCGAAGGAGGACTAGCGCAGGAAGATTTTAAAAATTTCCTAAAAATTCTTTCGCCTTTTGCCCCCCATTTGGCAGAAGAGTTATATCATAAAAACGCAAAATCAATTTTTGAGGAAAAATGGCCAAAATATGATATTGAATTAGCAAAAGAAGAAAAAATTATTTTAATAGTTCAGATTAACGGTAAAATTCGTGATAAAATAGAAATAGAAAAAGGAATTTCTCAAGAAAAAGTAAAAGAAATAGTATTAGAACGAGAAAAAGTTAAAAAATGGATTGGTGAAAAAGAAATTAAAAAAATAATCTTTGTTCCGGATAAATTAATTAACTTCGTTATTTGATTTATGGAAAAACTTCTTTCAAAAAAAATAAGTGAAAAAGAATTTCTTTTAGGTAATGAAGCAATTGTCAGGGGAGCCATTGAGGCGGGCGTTTCTTTTGTAACAACCTATCCGGGAACGCCAGCTTCAGAAATTGGAGACACTTTTTTTAAAATCAAAAATCAAAAATCCCTGCCTGCGCAGGCGGGAAAAATCAAAAATAGTTTTTACTTCGAATACAGTACGAACGAGAAGGTTGCTTTAGAAGCAGCAGCCGGAGCTTCTTTTTCCGGCTTGAGGTCTTTAATAGCAATGAAGAATTTTGGTTTAAATGTTGCTTCTGATTTTTTAATGCCATTGATGAGCAGCGGGGTTAATGGCGGTTTAGTAATTGTTGTTGCCGATGATGTTGGTTGTTCAAGCTCTGCCCAGTTTGAAGAGGATTCCCGGCCGTATTCTTATTTGGCTTATCTCCCAATTTTAGAACCGGCAACGCCGCAAGAATGTAAAGATTTTACCAAATTTGCTTTTGAGTTTTCAGAAAAATTCAAAATTCCAATAATGATTAGAACAACAACCAGAATTGCTTTAGCTTCCGGGATTGTTAAATTTGAAAAAATTTCGGAAATTAAAAGAAAAGCAAAATTCGTTAAAAATCCTCTTCAATTTTCAACAATGCCGCCGAGAGTGCTGGAAATGCATAGAGAACTGATTGAGAAAATAAAAAAAATTCAGAAATTTTTAGAGAAAAACAAAATCAATAAAATTGAAAGCGGAGGGCGGAGCAGATTAGGTATTATTACTTCCGGCATTTCTTATTTATATGTAAGAGAAGCATTAAAAGAGCTTAATTTAGATTTATCAGTTTTAAAATTGGGATTTGTTTATCCATTACCAGAAAAGAAAATTGCTAATTTTATAAAGAAACTCCAAAAAGTTTTAGTTGTTGAGGAACTTCAACCGTATTTGGAAAGAGAAATTAAAAGAATCGCCAATGATGCTAATTGTAAAGTTAAAATTTTTGGCAAGGATTTAATCCCCGAGGTTGGCGAATTGAAACCTGAAATAGTTACTTCCTCCATTGCTAAATTCGCTAATTTAAAATTGACCGGTCCCGGGGCAGTTTCAGTTCCTTTCAGTCACGCGAGGCGCCCGCAATTTTGCCCCGGTTGTCCCTATTGGCTTGTTTTTGGAGCAGTCAAAAAAGCTGTTAATCCAAATGAGATAGTTTTTGGCGGTGAAATTGGCTGTT
>PEWP01000034.1 GCA_002779425.1 bacterium (Candidatus Gribaldobacteria) CG07_land_8_20_14_0_80_33_18
CCCCCTTCCTTTTTGCCCGCCCGAGCGTTCAGTTTTCTGCTCCGCCAAAGGCGGAGCAATCAGTCGGAGTTTCGTTCAAAAAAGGTTCGAGCTAAGTATTGAATGGTCGGGGCGCTGGGAGTCGCACCCAGATCACAGGACCCCCAGCCCTGCATAATAACTGTTATACTACGCCCCGTTAAATTTAGTATAATAAATTAATATGAATATTAAAAGACAGTATTCTATAGAAGTAAAAGATAAAGCAAAAGTTTTAAGAAGGAAGGGATGGACTCACAGGGAAATTGGAAAAGAGTTAGGTGTTGCTTTTAGTACGGTATTTTTTTGGACTAAGGGAATGAATTTGACTCCTGAACAAAAGAAGGCAATGGAAAAAAGGCGGAATAGATACTCTTGTAATTTTGATATAGAGGCAAGACGGGTTTTAGCTCGTCGAAACCTCTCTTCCTCTTGGAAGCCAACACCAACCGATGAAGAGTTAATTCAGAGAATAATTAATTTTTACAAAAAGCAAGGAAGAATTCCTTTCAAAAGAGAATTTAATAATACCTATAAAGAATATAGAAAAAGGTTTGGCAGTTGGAATAATTCTATAAAGTTAGCAGGTTTTGAACCAAATCCGATTATATTCTCAAAGAAATTTATAGCTAAAGATGGCCATCTTTGTGATTCTTATGCCGAGAAAATTATTGATGACTGGCTAATAAAACATCAAATAAGTCACAAAAAGAATTTTCCTTACCAGAATACAAAGATGACGGCTGATTTTTCAGTAGGCGATATTAGAATAGAATATTTTGGGCTTTCTGGAGAAAACAAATTATATGATGAGATTATAAATAGAAAAAGAAAGTTTTGCCAAAAAAACAACCTCAAACTTATTGAGATTTATCCATCTGATTTATTTCCTAATCGTTTATCCAAAATCGTTAATCTAGAAGAATTAGGGAAATAACTATTTTCTCTTTGCCATTGCTTTGATGCATTTGGCGCAAGCTAAAATTCTTTTTTTCGAAGATAAACCCCTGGGAGCGCCTGAGGGCGCTCCCTTCTCGTTCCTGTTTGTAACAGGAACTCGAACCCATTGCAAATTGAGCTTTACTCTTCTTTTAGTTGTGGGATTATATTTCCCTCGCAATTTTACTAATCGCCAAACTAAACTTGATTTTTTCCCGCAGATTTGGCAAACCTTAGACATAGTGTTATTATAATAACATAATTCTTTAGAAAATTACAATGGAAATAAGAACCTGCTCACTGGGAAATTCAGTTCACTTCGTTCACGAATTTCCCGCGCTCTGCGGAGCGCCTCAGCAGAACCTTGATTCCATAATTTTCACTTCGTTTCAATTATGGAAATAATATCTTTTATTTTTATAATTCTCATTTTTCTTTTTTCCATTATTATCCATGAGGTTTCTCATGGGGCAATGGCTGATTATCTTGGGGACCCAACAGCTAAATTAGCCGGCCGTTTAACTCTGAATCCAATAAAGCATTTAGACCCTATTGGTTCTATTTTTGTCCCATTAATGTTGATTATTTCGAGAGTAGGTATAATTTTTGGTTGGGCAAAACCGGTTCCAATAAATCCCTTTAATTTAAAGGACAAGGTTTATGGTCAAGCCAAAGTTGCCCTCGCTGGCCCCTTAGCCAATATCTTAGTTGCTTTGATTTTTGGAATAGCCCTGAGATTTTTACCTTTTTTATTTTCAACTCAGATTGGAGCAAAGTTAATAATTATCTTCAGTTATATAGTTTGGATAAACCTTGTTTTGGCTATTTTCAATCTCATGCCAATTCCTCCTTTGGATGGTTCCCATATTCTTTTTACTTTTTTGCCGAAACAATTTGATAAGCTAAAAATATTTTTAATTCAATACCAACTTTTTATTTTACTTTTTTTTATTTTCTTTGGCTTTTCACTGATAATTCCCTTAGTAAAATGGGCATTTCATTTGATTGTAGGAATTCCTTTCTCTTAATATTTATTGACATTCCCAAATTTATTTGCTAATTTAAACTTTAACGCCAAGTGCGTCATTATTTTTTTAAAATTCGCTTAAGCATTTTGCGCGAAAGAACATGCCAACCATTCATCAATTAATAAAAAAACCGAGAAAAATATCCAAAAAAAAGGCAAAAACAAAAGCCCTAACTTTTGGGTTCAATGTCATTAAGAATCGTCCGCGATATTATTTTTCTTCATTAAAACGTGGAATTTGTCTTAAGGTTTATACTGTTACTCCCAAAAAGCCAAATTCAGCTCTGCGAAAAGTGGCTAGAGTTAAATTAAGTAATGGGATGGAAGTAACTGCTTATATTCCTGGAGAGGGTCATAATCTTCAAGAACACTCAATTGTTTTAATTCGAGGAGGAAAAGTAAAAGATTTGTCGGGAGTAAGATATCATATTGTTAGAGGGATATTAGATACAGCTGGCGTTGAAGCAAGAAAACAAAAAAGGTCCAAATATGGAATGAAAAAAGAGAAAGTAACGACTAAATGAGAATTAAGTAAAAGATAAAATCTATGGCCAAAAAATTTAAACAACATATTATTCAGCCAGATTCTATTTATAATAACATTTTAGTGGCGAAATTTATTAATCAGATAATGAGAAAAGGAAAGAAAACAATTGCTCAAAAGATTGTTTATAATGCCTTTAAAAAAATTAAAGAACAAACAAAAGAAGACCCTTTAGTTATTTTTAAAAAGGCATTAGAAAATGCTGGTCCGCTTCTTGAAGTTCGGCCGCAAAGAATAGGGGGAGCAACTTATCAAATTCCAAGAGAAGTTAATGAAAAAAGAAGATTAAGTTTGGCATTAAAATGGCTCGTTAAAGTAGCCAAATCAAAAAAAGGGAAACCAATGGAAGAAAAGTTGGCTTCTGAAATTATTGCAGCTTTTAATAATGAAGGAGAAGTAATCAGAAAAAAAATAAATTTACATAAAATGGCCGAAGCTAATCGAGCTTTTGCCAGCTTAGCCCGCTGATATCCGCTCGGACACCTTGCTTCAGGGAGCACGCAGTCGGCTATAAAGGGAGCAAGGATGTCCTCGCTCCTTATTAGTTTAGAAATTAAAAATTAAAAATTAAAAATTAAAAATTAAAATATTATGCCCAGAGCTTATCCGATAGAAAAAACTAGAAATATAGGCATTATCGCTCATATTGACGCCGGGAAAACTACTGTTACCGAGCGAATTTTATTTTACACTGGCGTTTCCCATAAAATTGGTGAAGTTCATGATGGAGAAGCAATTATGGATTGGATGATTCAAGAGAGAGAAAGAGGAATTACTATTACTTCAGCTGCCATAACTTGCCATTGGGTGCCATTGGATTGGGAACAAAAAAAAGAAAACGAGTATCAAATAAATATTATTGATACTCCCGGTCATATTGATTTCACGGTTGAAGTTCAGCGTTCGCTTCGGGTATTGGATGGAGCAATAGTTGTTTTTGATGGGGTCGCAGGGGTTGAGCCACAATCAGAAACAGTTTGGCGACAAGCTGATAAATTTAAAGTGCCAAGAATTTGTTTTATTAATAAATTAGATAGGATGGGCGCTAATTTTGAAAAAAGCTTAGAAAGCATTCAGCAACGGCTTACTGTAAATGCCATACCAGTTCAAATTCCAATTGGAAGAGAAGATGATTTTTTGGGAGTAATTGACCTTTTGAAAATGAAAGCGTTA
Organism: bacterium (Candidatus Gribaldobacteria) CG07_land_8_20_14_0_80_33_18; assembly: GCA_002779425.1. Taxonomy (GTDB): domain Bacteria; phylum Patescibacteriota; class Minisyncoccia; order Minisyncoccales; family CG1-02-41-26. The sequence continues at coordinate 3,702 of PEWP01000034.1, forward strand.
TATTTTGAGGGAGAATTTGGTGAAAAAATAAAAGAAAAAGAAATTCCGGCGAACCTAAAAAAAGAAGCTGAAAAAGCTCGACAAAATTTAGTGGAGAGAATAGCGGCTGAAGACCATTCCCTTTTAGAAAAGTTTTTAGCTAATGAAGAGATTAATTTAGAGAGTTTGCAACAAGTTTTAAGAAAAGCAGTCCTCGATTATAAATTAGTTCCGATACTTTGTGGTTCAGCGCTAAAAAATAAAGGCATTCAACCGATTTTAGATGCTGTTTGTTATTATTTTCCTTCTCCTTCCGACCTCCCTCCCATTAAAGGAAACGATCCAAAAACTGGTGAGTTAATAGAGCGGAAACACAATGATTCCGAACCTTTTTCAGCTTTAGTTTTTAAAATTGCCGCTGATCCTTTTGTCGGGACTTTAAGTTATTTTAGAGTTTATTCAGGACAATTGAAAAAAGGTTCTTATATTTTAAATTCAACTACTGGTGAAAAGGAAAGGATTAGCCGACTTCTGCGAATGCATGCCGATCAGAGATTTGAATTAGATGAATTATTTGCTGGTGATATTGGCGCTACTGTTGGTTTAAAGAAAACTTTTACTGGTCATACTCTCTGCTTGGAAGATAATCCTATTTTACTTGAGAAAATTACTTTCCCCGAGCCAGTAATTTCTATTAGAATTGAGCCAGAAGCGAAAGCGGAACAGGAAAAACTGTTTTTAACCTTAAAAAAATTAACTGAAGAGGACCCAACTTTTAGATATAAACAAGATTTAGAGACAGGAGAAACCATTATTTCTGGTATGGGAGAATTACATTTAGAAGTTTTAGTTGATCGAATGAAAAGAGAGTTTAAGGTGGGAGTTTCAGTAGGCAAGCCCCAGGTTGCTTATAAAGAAACAATTTTAAAAGAGGCGAAAGCTGAAGGTAAATATATTCATCAATCTGGTGGCCGGGGGCAATATGGTCATGTATTTTTGAAAGTCAAACCAAAAAAAAGAGGAGAGGGATTTGAGTTTATTGATAAGATAAAAGGAGCAACTATTCCTTCTGAGTTTATTCCAGCAGTAGAAAAAGGAGTAAAAGAAGCGCTGACCAAAGGGGTTTTAGCTGGTTATCCAATAATTGATATGGAAGTTACGCTTTTTGACGGTTCTTATCATGAAGTTGATTCTTCAGAAATTGCTTTTAAAATTGCCGGCGCTTCAGCTTTACAAACTGCCTGTAAAAATGCCGGAATAATTCTTCTTGAACCAATTATGAAATTAGAAGTTATTGTTCCTTCGGAATTTTTTGGCGATGTGATTGGAGATTTAAATAGACGTCGAGGGTTAATTGAAGAGACAAAAGATAGAACCAATTTAAAAGTGATTGACGCTAAAGTTCCTTTAGCCGAGATGTTTGGTTATGCCACCACTTTAAGGTCCTTGACTCAGGGTCGCGGAACATTTACAATGGAATTTGACCACTATGATAAAGTACCGGAGAATATAACTCAGGAAATTATTGAAGGAAAAAGAAAATAAGAACCTGCCTTCGGCAGAACCTTGATTTCTGCGGAAAATAAGGGATTATATTTATGGATTTAGAAGAAATTAAAAAATTTATAAATTCCGAAGGAGAAAAAATTATTTTAATAGAAAATGGAAAACCAGTTTTAGTTGTAATGAAATATAATGATTATAAGAATAAATTTTTTAAAGAGAATAATTCAGGAGAAATTTTTGATGAGCAAACCCAAACAGAAGATAAAAATGATTTAACAATTGAAGATTTACCATTTTAATTCCTAAAAGGTCGTTTATAGTTGACTTTTATTTTTAAATTTATATAATAATTATATAAATTATTATATAATTAAAATATAATTAAATATTATGGCTGAAAAATTCGAAAGAATAAAACCCCATCTTAATATTGGAACAATTGGTCATGTTGATCATGGTAAAACTACTTTAACAGCTGCCATTTTAAAAATCTCAGGATTGCGAGGTTTTAAGGCCTCAAAGAAAGGAGTAGAAGATATTGATTCCGCACCGGAAGAAAGAGCTCGTGGTTTAACAATTAATATTTGCCATACGGAATTTGAGACTTCAAAGCGCCATTATGCATTAATTGATTGCCCTGGTCATGCTGACTATATTAAAAATATGATTATTGGTGCCGCTCAGATGGATGGAGCAATTTTAGTTGTTTCTGCGCCAGATGGAGTAATGCCTCAAACCAGAGAACATATTCTTTTAGCTCGACAAGTAGGGCTTAATAATATAATTGTCTTTTTAAATAAAGTTGACCAGGTTGATGATTCAGAGATGATTACCTTAGTGGAATCTGAAATAAGAGATTTACTTAAAAAATATAAATTTCCCGGCGATGAAATTCCGATAGTAAAGGGATCGGCTTTAAAGGCGTTAGAGGCCAATTCTGTTGAGGATGAAAAAGCAAAATCCATTATTGAGTTATTAGATAAGATAGACGAATATATTCCTGAACCAGAAAGATTACTTAATCAACCATTTTTAATGGCAATTGAGGATATCTTTTCTATTGAAGGCAGGGGTACAGTGGCTACGGGAAGAATAGAGCGAGGAGTTTTAAAACCAGGAGAGGAAGTAGAGGTTATTGGGATTAGACCGACCCAGAAAACAGTAGCAGTTAGCGTTGAGATGTTTAATAAAAGTTTAGATGAAGGTAGGGCCGGCGACAATGTAGGGATTTTACTTCGCGGCTTTAAAAAAGAAGATGTTGAAAGGGGACAGGTTTTGGCTAAGCCAAATAGCGTTACCCCTCATGATGAATTTGAAGCAGAAACCTATATTTTGAGTAAAGAAGAAGGCGGTAGACACACACCTTTCTTTTCTGGTTATAAACCTCAATTCTATGTTAGAACAGCTGATGTAACAGGAGATGTAATTTTACCAGAAGGAACAGAGATGGTTATGCCTGGAGATACTGTCAATCTTAAAGTTAAATTAATAACTCCGGTTGCCCTTGAAGAAAAACAGAGATTTGCTATTAGAGAAGGAGGAAAAACAGTGGGAGCAGGAGTGGTAATAAAAATCATTAAATAAAATAAGGATAAAATTTAAAATTGATGGTTAAGAAAGCAATAAAAGAAACTGAAGTTTCTTCAAAAATTAAGATTAAATTAAAATCTTACGACCATAAACTTATAGATAACAGTTGTCGTCAAATTGTTGAAATTGGTTTACGGAACAATGTTGAAATAAAGGGACCAATTCCTTTACCTACCGAGGTTCATAAATATACTGTTAATCGTTCAAGTTTTGTTCATAAAGACAGTAGAGAGCAGTTTGAGATGAGAATTCATAAAAGATTGATAGAGATTTTAAACCCTAATCAAAGATTTATTGAAGCTCTTAAGGAGATAAATCTTCCGGCTGGAATAGAGATTGAAATAAAAACGGTATAAAAAAGAACGCTGCGTTATAAACTTCGTTTTAACTTTCAACAATGAAAACAAAAAAATTGTTAAAAATTCTTTAAATAAAAAACAGATTAAGTGAATAGCTTGGGAATTGAAAATCCCGCTATCAGCGGGATTTTCAATTAGTTTGTATGAAATTTATTTTAGGAAAAAAAATAGAAATGACGCAATTGTTTAATGAAAAAGGAAAAGTAAAACCTGTTACTTTAATTGAAGCAGGTCCTTGTTTTATTACTCAAATCAAAACAAAAGAAAAAGATGGTTATGAGACAATTCAGATTGGATTTGAGAAAAAGAAAAAAGGTATAAAAAAAACAGAAAAAGAAAAAGAATATAAATATCTTAAAGAATTCCGGATTTTAGATTCTTCATCTGAGATGAGAAAGGTGGGCGATAAAATTGATATCTCAATTTTTAAAGAAGGAGAAAAAGTTAAAATTTCTGGTATTTCCAAGGGAAAAGGATTCGCTGGAGCAGTGAAAAAATGGGGATTTTCCGGCAGAAATGCAAGCCATGGCGCAAAACATGAGGAACGAACTTTGGGTTCGGTAGGTTCCACTGATCCCGAAAGAGTTTTTAAGGGGAAAAAAATGCCTGGTCGGATGGGTGGCGAAAGAACAACAATTAAAAATTTAGAAATTGTAAAAATAGACCCAGAAAATAATTTAATAGCGATAAAAGGCGCTATTCCGGGAAGAAAAGGGACACTTTTGGAAATTAAACATTTATGAAATATCCTGTTTATAATCAAAAAGGAGAAGAAACAGGGACAATGGTATTGCCTAAAGAAATTTTCGGATTGAAGCTGAATCGCGATTTAGTTCATCAAATTGTGATTTCTCAGATGGCAAATAAAAGACAAATACTCGCTCACACTAAAGATAGAAGAGAAGTGAGAGGGGGCGGGAGGAAACCTTGGCGGCAGAAAGGAACGGGTCGAGCAAGACATGGTTCAATCAGGTCTCCTTTATGGCGACACGGAGGAATAACTTTTGGTCCGACTAAACAAAGAGTTTTTAAAAAAGAAATTCCCAGAAAAATGAGAAGAAAAGTTCTTTTTATGGTTCTTTCCGAAAAAGCTAAAAAGAATTTATTAATTGTTTTAGATAAACTTACTCTTGATGCGCCAAAAACCAAAATAATTTCTGAAATTATTAAAAAACTTCCTTGCCAAAATCAATCAAATTTAATTACTACGCCTAATTATGATAAAAATATATTTTTATCCGCCAGAAATCTTCCTAAAACTATGGTAATCGAAGCAAGAAATATTAGTCCTCTTACTTTGCTTTCCTTTCGTTATTTAATTATGCCAAAAGAATCAATAAAAGTGATAAAAGAAACATTTATAAAAACTAAAAACTAAAAATATGGCTTTATTCAATATTTTTAAAAAAAAGAAAAAAAGAGAAAAAGCAAAAGAGGAATTAAAAGAAAAAAAAGAAGCGGTTCTTTCCACTCCGATTTGGGAAGAAAAAAAAGAAAAGCTCATCGCAACCTTAGTTTTAAAGTCACCTCATATTACTGAGAAAAGCAGCGATTTAGCAGATAAAAATCAATATGTTTTTAAGGTATATCCAAAAATTAATAAAATAGAAATAAGAAAAGCGATTGAAGAACTTTATGGAGTAAAGGTAGTTTCAATAAAGACAATTAATGTTCCGGCAAAACAAAAAAGATTAGGCAAAAATATTGGTGAACAAAAAGGTTATAAAAAAGCAATTGTTAAAATAAAGGAAGGCCAAAAGATAGAGGTGCTACCTCGATAAATCCTAAATCCAAAACACCTGCCTGCCGGCAGGCAGGAATTCAAATGACCAAAATTCAAAATTCAAAAGGAATATTAACAAAAAAAGAACCTGAAAAAAGGTTAGTTTCAGGGTTAAAAAAGAAAGCGGGAAGAGGAAGTTTTGGGAGAATTACAGTTTGGCATAAGGGCGGCGGAGTAAAACGATTGTATCGTCTTATTGAGTTTGGACAGGAAAAATTAGATAAACTGGCAAAAGTTATTGCTTTAGAATACGACCCCAATCGTTGCGCTTATTTGGCTTTGATTGAGTATGAAGATAAAGAAAGGAAATATATTATTGCTCCTGAAGGTTTAAAAATAGGAGATGAAATAATATTTTCAGAAAAAGCACCGCTCGTTTTAGGTAATCGAATGAAACTTAAAAATATTCCGATTGGAACTTTTGTTTATAATATTGAATTAGAACCAGGAAGAGGAGGTAAAATTACAAGATCAGCGGGTAATTCAGCTCAAGTTTTAGCTCAGGAACAAAAATATATTCATTTAAAAATGCCTTCTGGTGAAATTCGTAAGATTTTAGCTGAGTGTTTTGCTTCGATTGGTCAAGTTTCTAATTCGGAACATCGTTTTATTAAATTAAGAAAAGCAGGAACGGCTAGATTAAAAGGTATTAGACCAACAGTTCGAGGTTCGGCTATGAATCCGGTTGACCATCCTCATGGAGGAGGCGAGGGAAGAACTGGTATTGGTTTGAAGCATCCAAAAACTCCATGGGGAAAACCAGCTTTAGGAGTAAAAACCAGAAAAAAGAAATGGACAGACAAACTAATTATTAAAAGAAGAAAATAAATATGGCTAGATCACTAAAAAAGGGTCCCTATCTAAGTGAAAAATTATTAAAAAAAATCTCCAAATTAAAAAAAGGAGACAAAACAGTTATTAAAACATGGGAAAGACAAGCAACCATTACGCCAGAGATGGTGGGATTTACGATTGGAGTTCACAATGGAAAAGAGCATGTTCCAATTTATATTATTGAAGAAATGGTAGGACACCGGCTTGGCGAATTTGCTCCAACAACAAAATTCACAAGACATGGCGGAAGAATACAAAGAGAAATAGAAGCAGGAGTTGCCACGAAGGCGGAAACTCCTTTAAAAAAATAAAAAATGATTATAACAGCTAAATTAAAATATTTAAGGATTGCGCCAAGAAAAGTTAGATTAGTTGCTGATTTAATTCGAAATAAAATGGTTTTTCAAGCTAAGACAATTTTAAATTTCCAAACTAAAAAAGCGGCTAAACCTTTGCTTAAACTTTTAAATTCTGCAATAGTCAATGCCAAAAACAATTTTCAATTAGAGGAAGCGCAACTTTATATTTCAAAAATTACTATTGATGAAGGTCCAAAGCTTAAAAGATGGCGAGCTCGAGCTCGGGGTCAAGCAGCCGAAATTCAAAAAAAGACTTCCCATATTAATTTAGTTTTAGATGAAATTAAAGGGAAAATAGCAGCTGGCGGACAACGGATCAAAAAAGAGGAAGTAGGAGAAAAGATGAGAATTAAGAAAGAAATGATTAAGTCGCCAGCTGAGGGACCAAAATTAAAGAGAAAACCTAAAGTTATCTTCAAAGGAGAGCACCCCACAATTGAAAAAATACCAAAACGAATTTTTAGACGAAAAGCATTCTAGATTATGGTTCATAAAGTTCACCAAAAAATTTATAGAATAAAAGAAATGGGAGATTGGTTATCCCGTGGTTTTTATGGGAAAAATTTCCCTCGATATTTAGAGGAGGACTTTAAAATTAGGGAACTTTTAAAAAATAAAATAGGAGAGGAAATAATAGCAAGCATTGAAATGGAAAGATTTGCTTCCTTTCTTAAAATTATTATTAAAACTTCCCGGCCTGCTTTGATTATTGGCAGGGGAGGAGAGGGGGTGGAGAAATTAAAAAAAATAATTGAAAAAGAAATTAAAAATGCTAAAGTTAAAAGAGAAATAAAAATTGAAATTCAAGAAGTGAAGAATCCTTGGTTATCAGCCAAGCTAACTGCCTCTTGGATGGTTGTTCAAATAGAAAGAAGAGTTCCTTTCAGGCGAGTAATAAAAATGGCACTAACTAAAATAATGAGCCAGAAAGGAGTGGAAGGGGCGCGGGTGGAAGTAGCAGGAAGATTAAATGGAGTGGAAATTGCCCGAACTGAATGGTTAAAAGAGGGCAAACTTCCCCGTCATAACCTAAGAGCCGATATTGATTATGGTACAAGTGAAGCTCATTGCACTTATGGAGTAATTGGAATTAAGGTTTGGATATACAAAGGAGAAAAGTTTTAGGGTTTGTCTGAATTTTCGAGCTAAAAGCGAAGAAAATTAACGCAAAATTGTTTTAATAAAACAATTTTGCTAACATCTTCTAACATGTTAGAGCCAAAAAAACTTAAACATCGAAAACAACAAAAAGGAAAATCAAAAGGCATAGAAAGACGAGCAACCGAACTTTGTTTTGGCAGTTTCGGTATTATGTCTTTATCAACTCATTGGTTGGACAGTAAACAAATTGAAGCCGCGAGGAGAATAATTATTAGATATCTTAAAAAAGGAGGGAAACTTTGGTTAAGAATTTTCCCTGACAAACCTAGAACTTTTAAAGGGAATGAAGTTCCAATGGGAGGTGGGAAAGGAGATGTTTCTCACTATGTATTTCCAATCAAACCAGGTAGAATTATTTTTGAAATAGATGGAATAAATGAAGAGATGGCTAAACAGGCATTTAAGGAGGCAGCTGATAAATTGCCAATTAAAACGAAGTTTATAGCGAAGTGAAACGGAGGCCGCCGCAGGCGGCGGGAAATTCGTGAACGGAGTGAACTGAATTTCCCAGTGGCGAAGTGAAACGGAGCGTTAAAAACGAAGTTTTTAAAGAAATAAAATGTAATTTTATGAAAAGAAAAGAAAAAATAAAAGATTTTAGCAGTAAAACTAAATTAGAACTTCAAAAATTATTAGCAGGTTACCAAGATAAATTAAGACAGCTTAAATTTGATTTAATTTCAGGAAAGATTAAAAATGTAAAAGAAATAAGAGAACTACGAAAAGATATTGCCAGAATAAAAACCCTTCTTAAAAATATAAAAAGCTAAAAACTAACAACTATAAACTATAAACTAAACTATGCCTAAAAAACAATTATCAGGAATAATTATTTCTAATAAAATGCAGAAAACTGCGATAGTTAAAGTAGAAAGAATTAAAGAACATCCAAAATATAAAAGAAGATACAAAGTTTATAAAAAATATAAAGCCCACACTGAAGGAGGACCAACCTATAAAATTGGGGACAGGGTTGTAATTGAGGAGTGTCGGCCAATTAGCAAAGAGAAGAGATGGAAAGTTATTAAAAAAGTGTAAAGCGAAAAGCGAAAAGCGTAAAATAAATAATAAAAATTAAAAGCATGATTCAACCAAGAACAATGTTAAAAGTAGCTGATAATACTGGAGCAAAAATTATCCAATGTTTTAATATTCCCGGTGGGACCAGAAAACATTATGCCCAAATTGGAGATATTATTGTTGGTACAGTAAAAAAAGCTGAACCAAGACATTTAGTTAAAACTCATGAGATAGTTCGAGCAGTAATTGTAAGACAAAAAAAAGCCTATCGGCGAACTGACGGTTCCTATATTCGATTTGATGATAATGCCTGTGTTATTTTAGGTATGGGGAAAGAGCCTAAAGGAAATAGGATTTTAGGCCCAATACCCAGGGAATTAAAAGAAAAAGGATTTGAAAAAATTGCAACTTTAGCTGAAGAATCAGTTTAGAGTTTTCCAAAATTTTCAAGCCGTGCGCAAAAAATTTTGTGAAAAGTCTTAACCCCGCACCTATTTTGCGTCCCAATTTACAAGTTTATAAGGGAATATTGAAGAAAGATAGTTTAACTTTCGCGGCGCACTTATCACGAATAGTGATGTCCCGCTATGCGGGACTGGGCTATTCGCCCACCGTGCGCCGCCACCGAATTGGATGGCAAAATAGGTGCGGGGTGTAAGAATCTGTAACGCAAAATTGCTTTAATAAAACAATTTTGCTAACATCTTCTAACATGAAAATAAAAAAAAGAGACCAAGTTTTAATAATTAAAGGAAAAGATAGAGGAAAAAAAGGAAAGGTTTTAATGGTTTTTCCCTCGGAACAAAAAGTTTTAATTGAAGGAATAAATTTAAGAAAAAAACATATTAAACCAAAAAGGACAGGCGAGAAAGGACAAATTATTGAAAAACCCTCTCCAATTTATGTTTCAAATTTAAAATTAATTTGCCTTAAATGCGGGAAAGCAGTAAGAGTCGGTTATAAAATAGAGGGAGGAAAAAAGTTTAGAATATGCAAGAAATGCGATAAAGAAATATAAATTTCAAAACATGTTGCGATTAAAAGAAAAATACAATACAGAAGTAGTTCCTGAGATGGTGAAAAAGTTTGGCTATCGAAATAAAATGGCAGTGCCGAAGATTGAAAAAGTGGCAGTAAATTGCGGTTTTGGTAAACAGGTGGCAGAGAAAACAAAAGAAGAACAGGAAAAGATTCAGAATCGAATAATAGCAGATTTAGCTTTGATTACTGGTCAAAAACCAACTTTAAGGTTGTCAAAAAAAGCAGTTTCTGGCTTTAAGTTAAGAAAAGGAATAGCCATTGGAGTAATGGTTACCTTACGAGACAATCGAATGTATGATTTTCTGGAGAGATTAATTTATATTGTTCTTCCCCGGACTCGTGATTTTAAAGGAATAAATTTAAAATCTTTTGATAAAAAAGGAAATTTAACCATTGGATTTAAAGAGTATACTTCTTTTCCTGAGATAATAGTTGAGAGAGAAAAAGGAATTTTTAGTTTAGAAGTAACTATAGTAACTACTTCAAAAAAAAGAGAAGAAGGAAAAGAGTTATTAAAACTGTTAGGATTTCCGATAAAGGGCTTGGTTCGTGAAGACGAGCCAAAGGCGAAGTCTGAACGATAACCAAACCTTTACCCCGCACCTATTTTGAGTTCCAATTTACAAGTTTATAAAGGAATATTGAAGAAAGATAGTTTAACACCCGCGGCGCACTTATCACGAATAGTGATGTCCCGCTTTGGCGGGACTGGGCTATTCGCCCACCGTGCGCCGCCACCGAATTGGATGGCAAAATAGGTGCGGGGTGTAAGAATCTGTAACGCAAAATTGCTTTAATAAAACAATTTTGCTAACATCTTCTAACATGGCAACAAAATCCCAAATAGTAAAATCATTAAAAAAACCAAAGTTTAAAACCCGAATTGTTCGACGTTGTTTTAGATGTGGAAGAAAAAGAGGATATATAAGAGAATTTGGATTATGTCGGATATGCTTTCGAGAAATGGCTAATCGCGGCGAAATTCCCGGGATTACAAAGTCAAGTTGGTAAGTTTTAAGTTAATCAGTTTATAAACTAAATTATGGATCCAATTACCGATATGTTAAATAGAATAAGAAATGCTTACGCTGTTTCTAAAAAAACAGTGGATGTTCCTTTTTCAAATTTTAAGGAAAATATTGTCAAAATTTTAGAAAAAGAAGGATTGATAGATGAAATTCAAAAAAGAAAAAAAGAAGGTAAAAGATTTCTCCATTTAGCTTTAAAATATAAAAATGATCAACCCCTCATTTCTGATTTAAAGAGAATTTCTAAGCAGGGTAAGAGAATTTATATAGGATATAAAAACATAAAAAGTTTTCCTTTAATTATTATTTCTACCTCAAAAGGATTAATGGCAAATAAAGAAGCAAAAAAGCAAAAATTAGGCGGAGAAATAATATGCGAAATTTGGTAACAATATAAATAAATGAGTAGAGTAGGCAAAAAACCAATTTTTATACCAGAAAATATAGAAGTTAAAATAAATGAAAGAGAATCAGTGATAAAAGGACCAAAAGGGGAAATAACTCAAGAAATTCCAAATGGTTTTGAAATTGAAATTAAAGATAAACAGCTGATGATTAAATCAACACAAGAAACAAAAAAAATCAAAAGTTTATGGGGAACACTTCGAGCATTATTGGCTAATCATATAAAAGGAGTATCCGAAGGTTTTAAAAAAGAATTGGAATTAATAGGGATTGGCTTTAAGGCCTCTGTTAGTAATAAAATGCTTAATTTAGAAGTAGGTTTTAGTCATCCTGTTGTTTTTCCCATACCCCAAGGAATAGAAATTTCAGTTGAAAAGAATATAATTATTATTGCGGGTATTAACAAACAAAAAGTAGGAGAAGTAGCTGCTCAAATAAGAAAAATTAGACCACCCGAACCATACAAAGGTAAGGGGATAAGATATGTTGGAGAGAAGATTAGAAAAAAAGAAGGTAAAAAAGCAGAAGCCGCTACCAAATAGTTTTTAGCTTTTTAGCTTTTTAGCTTTTTAGGTTTTTAAAATTATGTTAATCAGACAAGAAAAAAGCTTACGGCGCCGTAAGCGCCGAAGGCGTCATAAACGTATTCGAGCGAAGATATTTGGCACCAAAGAAAAACCACGACTTTGTGTTTTTCGTTCTAATAAACATATTTATGCCCAACTGATAGATGATAATAAGGGCGATACTTTACTTTCCGCCAGTGATTTAAGTTTTGTTAAACAACAAAAACGGAGCGTTCAAAAGTCTAAAATTACAAAAAAAGATATTGCTTTAGAAGTAGGGAAGTTAATAGCCAAAAAAGCTTTAGAGAAAAAAATAAAAAGAGTCGTTTTTGACAAGGGAGGGTATAAATATAGAGGAAGAGTAAGCGCAGTGGCTGAAGGGGCAAGAGAAGGAGGACTTAAATTTTGAATCAAGAATAAAGAATTATGAATAAAGAAGAACCAAAAATTGAAAAACCGAAAGAGGAATTTGACTCAAAGCTTTTAGATTTGAGTCGGGTAACCAGAGTAACTGGCGGAGGGAAAAAACTTAGATTTCGAGCAGTTATTGCAATAGGGAATAAAGAGGGCAAAGTAGGAATAGGTGTAGCTAAGGGAAAAGATGTAGCCCAGGCAATAAAAAAAGCTCAACGTTTGGCTAAAAAAAATTTAATTGAAATTCCTCTCTTAAATGGAACTATTCCCTATCAAATTGAGGCAAAATATGGTCCTTCCAGAGTTATACTTAAACCACAAAAAAGGGAATCAGGAATAATTGTTGGCGGACCAGTAAGAATAATTTGTAAGTTAGGTGGGATAAAAAAAATTTCGGCTAAAATTTTATCTAAAAGCAGAAACAAACTTAATAATGCTATGGCCACAATTATGGCTTTAAAAAAAATAAAGTATGCAGCTAAATGAACTAAAACCAATCCATAAAAGAAAAAGAAAAAAAAGAGTGGGTCGTGGCGGGAAAAGAGGAACTTATTCGGGAAGAGGAATTAAAGGACAAAAATCAAGAGCCGGGAGAAAATTAGCACCGGTTATTCGCGAATTGATTAAAAAATACCCAAAACTTAGAGGTTACAAATTCAAAGCGAGAGCGAAAAATAAAATTGAAGTTAATATTGATATTTTAGATAAAAAATTTAAAGAGGGAGAAACAGTTTCTCCAAAAACTTTGATTGAAAAACGAATAATTCGTAAAATAGAAGGCAAGATACCAGAAATAAAAATTTTAGGGAAGGGGAAGATAACAAAAAATTTAATTATTGAAAATTGCAAAATTTCGAAAGGTGCGAAAGAAAAAATTGAAAAAGTCGGCGGCAAAATATGAATTGGTTTCAAAAATTTATTATTATTTTAAAGGATAAACAACTTCGAGGGAAGATTCTTTTTATCTTACTAATTTTCGCTATTTTTCGTTTAATGGCAAATATCCCTATTCCCGGGATAAATATTGAGAATTTAAGAAGATTCTTTACCGAAAATCAATTTTTCGGTCTTTTAAATATTTTCACCGGTGGTGCTTTAACTAATTTATCAATTGTAATGTTAGGAATAGGTCCTTATATTACTGCCGTTATTATTTTACAACTTTTAACAATGATTTTTCCTCAATTAGAGAAGATGTATAAAGAAGGAGGTCCGGAAGGTCAAAGAAAATTTAATCAATACGGTAGGATTTTAACCATACCTTTAGCAGTATTGCAAGGATACGCGATGCTTAAATTATTTACCTATCGTCAGATTGTTATGTTTTCTCCTCAATCTTTAATAGTGGCGATTATAACGATTACTTGCGGCAGTGTTTTTTTAATGTGGTTGGGCGAATTAATTTCGGAAAAAGGTCTTGGGAATGGAGTTTCTCTTTTAATTTTTGCCGGTATTGTTGCTCAAACTCCAACAGAAATTCGTCAAATTATTTTTACCTGGGATGTTAAAAATTTACCTGCTTATATTTTATTTTTTATTGCCGCTTTGGTAATTATTGCCGGAGTTGTTTTAATTAACGAAGCAAAAAGAAATATTCCGGTTTCTTATGCCAAAAGGGTAAGAGGAACTAAAATGTATGGAGGTGTTTCTACTTATTTGCCAATAAATATTAATCCGGCCGGAGTAATGCCCATTATTTTCGCTTTAAGTATTTTATCTTTCCCGACAATGATTGCCAATTTTTTAACTGGTTCCCAAAATCAATTTTTAGCCAATTTAGCCTTTAAAACCAGTAATTTTTTTCAAAATCAATGGCTCCATGGGATTTTCTATTTTATTTTAGTTTTTGTCTTTACTTATTTTTATACCGCTATTACTTTTGACCCCAAAGCTATCTCCGAGAATCTTCAAAAAATGGGAGGATTCATTCCCGGTATTCGACCGGGGAATTCAACCGCCGAATTTTTACATCGGATTTTATATCGAGTTCTTTTTATTGGGGCACTTTTTTTAGGTGTTATTGCTATAATGCCATCAATTATTCAAGGATTAACTGGAATAAAAGCTTTCCAATTTTTAATTGGGGGGACAGCCTTATTGATTCTTGTGAGCGTTGCTTTAGATACTTGGCGTCAAATTAAAGCTCAAATGGAAATGCGAGAGTACGAGACATTTTAACTAATTAACTAATTAACTAATTAACAAATTAACAAATTGACTAATTAACAAATTGGCGAGATGAGAATATATGTCAAATAGTCAAAAATCAAATAGTCAAAAAGTTATTATCATTATGGGGCCGCCGGGCGCCGGGAAAGGAACTCAGGCTATACTTTTATCAGAAAAGCTGAATTTGTATTATTTTGAAACAAGCAAAATTCTAGAAGAAACATTTAATCAAGGAAAAGGAGGGTTTGTAAAAATTAAAGGAAAGAAATATTCTTTTGCTCAAGAAAAGAAATTATGGCAGAAGGGAATTCTCTGTAGCCCTCCTTTTGTTACTTATCTGGTAAAGGAAAAGATAAAAGAACTCTATGACAAGGAAGAGAACTTAGTAATTGCTGGTTCACCCCGAACCTTATATGAAGGAGAAGAAATAATGCCTCTTCTTCAAAAGCTATATGGTCAGAAGAATATAAAAATTATTTTAATAGAAATTTCTCTTCAAGAATCAATTTTTAGAAATTCCCATCGCCGGATTTGTCAGTTGATGCGTCACCCAATTTTATACAGCAAAGAAACAAAGAATCTTAAAGTATGTTGTTTGGATGGTTCAAAATTGGTTAAAAGAAAAGGTTTAGATGACCCTGAGACCATTAAAGTAAGGTTGAAAGAGTATCAAGAGAGAACCTTTCCTTTAATTGAATACTTTAAAGAAAAGAGATTAAAAGTAAGGAAAGTTAATGGCAAAGGTTCAGTAGCTAATGTTTTTTCAAGGGTTTTGAAAGCTCTGAAATAATGATTACCATAAAAAGTGAAGAAGAAATTGAAATAATGGTAAAAGGTGGAAAAATCCTGGCAGGAATTATGAAAGAATTAAAAAAACAAGTGAAGCCAGGCATTACTACTAAAGAATTGGACAGGCTCGCCGAGAACCTGATTTTAAAATCTGGAGGAAAATGTTCTTTTAAGGGGCACGAAAATTTTCCAACCTGCCTTTGCACTTCAATCAATGAAGAAATTGTTCATGCTGTGCCTTCAAACAGAATCCTTAAAGAGGGAGATATAATTTCTCTTGATTTGGGGCTTTGTTATGAAGGTTATCACGCCGATATGGCGATAACCGTCCCTGTAGGAAAGGTGAAGCCGGAAATTTTAAGATTAATCTGGATAACAAAAAAATCTTTAAAAAGAGGAATTAAAAAAGTCAAACCAGGAAATACTTTTGGCGATATTGGTTGGGCAATCCAAAATTATGTTGAATCAAATGGTTTTAACGTTGTTAGAGATCTTTGTGGCCATGGGATTGGTAAAGAGCTTCATGAAGACCCTAAAATTTTAAATTATGGCAAACTGCATTCAGGCCCTGAAATTAAAGAAGGTATGGTTTTTTGTATAGAACCAATGGTAGTGATGGGCGATTGGCAGATTAAAGAATCAAAAGATGGTTTTGGTTGGGAAACCAAAGACGGTTCGCTTTCTTGTCATTTTGAGGCCGTAGTTGCTGTAGTCCATAATGGCAATAAAATTTTAACCCCAATTCCTTAAAATAAATCTTTCGAGATCCGATCTCGAAGGATTTGAATTTGCCGCGCCTTTTAGGCGTTTCGCTTTTTAATTTTATTTTGCTATAATAATCTAAAGGTTTAGGATTTAGATAATTTTGAGTTTTGAGTTTTGAGTTTTTATACTATGTATCTTTCTGTTATTATTCCGGCTTATAATGAAGAAAAAAGATTACCTCAAACCCTAAGAGAGGTTGATAATTATTTGAGAGTCCAAAAATATGATTATGAGATTATTGTTGTTAATGATGGCTCAAAAGACAAAACAGCAGAAGTTGTTAAGAATTTAAAATCACCTGCCCGCGCAGGCGGGCCTGCCCGCGCAGGCGGGGAAATTAAAAATTTAAAATTAATTGATAATAAAGAAAATCATGGCAAAGGTTATGCAGTTCGGCAAGGAATGTTAGAAGCAAGAGGGGAATATCGTTTATTTACTGATGCCGATAATTCAACCTCAATTAACCAAGTAGAAAAAATGTGGCCAGAGTTTCAAAAAGAATATGATATCGTTATTGGTTCTAGAGATATAAAAGGAGCAATATTGGATCCTCCTCAACCTTTATATCGTCGGATATTAGGTGATGTTTTTATTTTAGTGCGTAAATTAATTTGTGGTCTTTGGAATATCGAGGATACTCAATGCGGTTTTAAAGGATTTATTGCCAAAAGCGCTGAAGCAATTTTCCCGAAATGTAGAATTAACCGTTTTGCTTTTGACCCGGAAATTTTAGTTTTGGCAAAGAAAAGGGGTTACAAAATAAAAGAGATACCGGTTTGTTGGAAAAACGATCCCCACAGTAAAGTGAAGTTAAAATCGATGCTCAAGATGGGGATTGACCTGTTAAAAATAAGATGGAATATGCTCAGTCATAAATATAACTGAGAAATCCTATGACTAAAATCCAAAATCCAAAAGCTACACAAGTTAAGTTTCCTTCGGAACTTCGTTTTGACCCAATGGGAAGAGATTGGGTTGTTATTGCCACCGGTAGAGCCCTGCGGTCGGAAACCTTTAAAAAAGAAAAATCCGCCAGCCGGCGGAAAGAAAAGATACCTTCGAAAAAAAATTGTCCATTTTGCCATATTGAAACCCAAAAGCCGCCAACATTAATTTTTTCTCAGGGAAAAAGAATTAATAGTTTAAAAATTCCTAAAGATTGGACAACAATAGTTGTTCCTAATAAATATCCTGCCTTTCAGCCGGCAAAAAAATTAAATGAAAGACAAGTCGGTCCTTATAAAGTAATGGATGCCGTTGGTTATCATGAAGTAGTAATAACAAAAGATCACCAGAAATCTCTGGCTCAACTTTCAATTCCGGAAGTTAAAGAAGTAATTGATGTTTATCATCAGACATATTTAGAGTTAATGAAAAAACAAATGATAAAATATATTTTTATTTTTCATAATCATGGAAGAGAAGCAGGAGCTTCGATTTTTCACCCTCATTCCCAGATTATAGCTTCGGCCGTAATTGATCCGGATTTAGAAAAAGCTCTTCGGGCAGCAAAAAGGTATTTTAACAGTTACAAAAAATGCAGTTATTGTGTTGGGAACGAATGGGAGAGAAAAAATAAAGAAAGAATTGTTTTTGAAAATAAAAATTTTTTAGCAATTTGTCCCTTTGCATCAAAAATAGCATTTGAAGTAATTATTACCCCCAAAAAACACTTAGCTCATTTTGAAAAAATTACTGACGAAGAAAAAAATGATTTAGCCGAGATATTTCAGAAGGTTTTAAGAAAACTTTATTTAGGCCTAAATAATCCTGCTTACAATTTTTATTTGCATACCGCTCCTTGTAATGGAAAAAAATACGACCATTACCACTGGCACTGGACCATTTTGCCAAAAACCTCCACGCCGGCTGGTTTTGAATTTGGAGCAAAAATGGAGATTTCGACTATAGAACCAGAGAAAGCCGCCAAATATTTACGGGAGCAAATATGAGATCACTTATTATTGCTAACTGGAAATGTAATCCATCTACTTTTAAAGAAGCCAAAATACTTTTTAATTCTTTAAAAAAAAGGTTAAAAAAGATTAGGAATGTTGAGGTTGTAATTTGCCCTCCCTTTGTTTATTTATCAAGTTCCAAGTTCCAAGTTTTAAGTTTTAAGTTAGGTGCCCAGGATGTTTTTTGGGAGGAAAGGGGAGCTTTTACCGGCGAGATTTCTTCTAAAATGCTTAAGGATTTAGGGGTGGAATATATAATTTTAGGACACTCCGAAAGGAGACAGATATTGAAAGAAACAGATGAAATGATAAATAAGAAAATCAAAGCAACGCTAAATAATAAATTAAAGTCAATCTTATGTATTGGTGAAACAGAAGAAGAAAGAAAAGAAGGAAAGACATTCGAAATTCTAAAAAATCAAATTGAAAAAGCCCTTAGCAACTTACAAACTTATAAACTTAGAAACTTAATCATTGCTTACGAACCTATTTGGGCGATTGGGAGTGGGAAACCCTGCCAAGTGAATGAAGCAATGACAGCGGCTTTATTTATTAAAAAGCTTATTTCTCATTTATACAACCAGAAAATAGGCAGAAGTATCAGAATTTTATATGGTGGAAGTGTTAACTCTTTAAATGCTTCAAATTATATCAGGGAAGCAAAAATGGATGGTTTACTAATTGGTGGCGTTTCTCTTAATTCAAAAGAATTTGTAAAGATTATTAAACAACTTAACTAAATCATGAACGGGGATGTTGATTTTTTTTTAAATTTCGCTATATTATAATCATATTATGGATATTGTTTTTGATGATAAATTTTATAATCCAACAAAGGGAAATTTAACCTTTAAAGAACTAATTGAAGAATTAAAACGATATATCTCCGAAAAGCCAGAGGAATTTTATGATATTATCGTCGGTTGCGATTCTTCTTCTGAAGAAGAACCAAGTTTCCCCATTGCTTTAGTGATTTTAAGAAGAGGCCAGGGAGGAAGATTTTTTCTTAAAAAGATTCATTATAAAAATAAAAAATTTTATAATTGGAAACAGCGAGTTTTAGAAGAAATCTTTTTGTCCTGCAAATTAGCTTTATCCTTAAAAGATGATTTAGAAAAGAAATTAAAAGAACTTAATTCACCAAAATATGAGTTTCTTTATATTCATGCTGATGTTGGAGAAAATGGCAAAACTAAAGATATGATTAAAGAAGTGGTTGGTTTAATAAAAAGCAATGGTTTTGAAGCAAAGATAAAACCGGAATCTTACGCTGCCTCAGTGGTAGCAGATAAATACACCTAATAAAAATTTCTAATTTTTAAGATTAATGAGCTCAAAAGAACTGAGAGAAAATTTTTTAAATTTTTTTGCAAGACGCGGTCATACCATTGTCCAATCAAGCTCGCTTATCCCTACTGATCCCAGTGTTTTATTTACTACGGCTGGGATGCAGCAATTTAAAAGGTATTATTTAGGCGAAAAATCACCTTACAATAATAAAGTAGCAACTTGCCAGAAATGTTTTAGGACTTCAGATATTGAAGAAGTAGGGGATGAAAAACACCTAACTTTTTTGGAAATGTTGGGCAATTTTTCTTTTG
>PEWP01000047.1 GCA_002779425.1 bacterium (Candidatus Gribaldobacteria) CG07_land_8_20_14_0_80_33_18
CTTGTCCAACATCTTGAACATTTCGAACATTTTGAACATTCGAACGTTTTTAACTGGTTTTTCAAATCGTAATTTAGGAACAATTTTATAGTTTTTATTTTTTACCCATTTAATTTCTGTTCTTTGTTCTTTGTTCTTTGTTCTTTGAGCCAGAGCGTAATAGCAAGCCCCTCGTTTTTTTTCAAAAAAACTATAAGAAGATTTACAATTTTCGGCAATCCAGTTTGCTAATGCCAAACTTTTTTTTGAGGGATTTATTGTTACATGACCATAATCAGAAGGAATTAGAACCACATCTCCTTTTTTTGCCTGAACTGCGTAAACATCTTCAACGAGCTCCTCTTTTCTTTTCTGCATTAAAAAAATTGCTTTTCCTTCTAAAACAATATAAATCTCTTTAAAATTACCAAAATGTTCGTGACCTTTTGTTTTTACAAACTCCTTGCCCAACATTTTTGAAGGAATAACAGTAATGTCATAACGGAGTCCATCCTTTTTCTTTATTCCCCGATACATATAATAGAGTTCAATATTTTCAGCTTTTTCGGCCCATTTTTTATCATAAAGAACTTTTTTTAAATCATTTAAGTAACGAATTTGCGGCTTTTTTATTTCCATACCCTTTTTGTTTTAATATACCAATTTTCAATTCCACTAAATCTTTTTGCTGGTTCAATTATTTTTTTCGCTTCCAATCCTTTTACTTTTTCTGAAACAAAATAAATTAAATCAGGATTTATAAGGAAAATAGCCGGTAAATCTTCAATCAAAATATTTTGAAATTTTTCAAGCTTTTCTTTTCTTTCCTTTTCATCAAAGATAGTTCGTATTTCCTCCAATAATTTATCAGCTTCCTTATTTTTATAACCAGTTAAATTAAGTCCCGGACTTTCCGAAAGGGCAGAGTGCCAAAAAGAAAGCGGGTCACAAACTGCACTTAAAACTTCGGCAAAAAGCAGTGTTTCAAATTTTCTGGATTCAATAATTTCTGTTTCTAAAATTGAAATTGGTTTTAAAATAATTAAAGCAGAAATTCCTATGTCTTTCCAGGCTTTTTGGAGCTCTTCCGCTATTTCCTTTAAGGGAGAATTATCAGAGGTTATTAAAGAAAATTCTAAAGATATGGTCTCAGCGTTAGCAGATGAATCAGCAAAACAAATTTGATTAAGTTTTTGTCTCGTTGCAGCTCCGACCTTACCTGTTCCTTTTTTTAACTTATTCGGTTCTAATATTTCATTTTTATATTTTTCTTGAAAACGAATAACTGCCTCCTTAGTTTTTTGTCCAAAATAACCGCTAATTTCTGTTTCTAAACATTTTTGCAGTTCTTTCACTTCTTCACCTTTAGCGCCTAATTCTAAATCTTTTTGGAAAAGAAAGCTTGATTTAGGAATTACTTTCTTTCTTATTCCTGAATCATCAATATATTTAAATCCAGCTTGTTCTAAAATTTCTTTTGCTTTTTCCTTGTTAAATTCATAAATTTTTGACGGAGGAGAATAGTTATAAAATTCTGGCAGAATAGGGGACTGAGCAACTTCTCCTTTATTTGAAAAAATTTCTTCCAAAATTTCTTTTTTGTTTATAGCATAAGCCAAGGCCTCTCTTATTTCTTTTTTAGCTAAAATTGAATTAGAATTGGAAAGATTAAAGAAAATTGCAAAATATCTTGGTAAGGAAAGTTCTATTGGTTTTAAATTTTTTTGAGAGAAATTTTTTATATCTTTTGGGTCAGTAACCAAAAACCCATCTATTTTCCCTTTCAGGGATGCTTTAACTAAATCTTCTTTTTTTTCAAAAAACAGAAAAGTTATTTGAGAAATAAAAGGAGGTTGAGCAAAATATTTTGGATTTCTTTTTAAAATTAAGTATTTAATATAACCCGATTTACTATCTTGAGATATTTTTTCAATTTTATATGGACCTGAGCCGATGAGAGATTTTTCCAGATATTCTTTTGAAGTTAAAATCCAAGGGAAATTTCCTGAAGGGATATTTTCAAAAATATGTTTCGGAATTATTTTTAAAGTTAAATTTTCTAAAAATCCCACTGCTCCTTTCTTCAATTTAAATTGTAATTTTTTATCAGAGATTTTTTCTACTTCTATTCCTATCCATTTTATTCGCAAGGGACTTTTATATTCGGGATTTTGAATTAATTTTATCGTAAAAATAACATCATCAACGGTTAAAGGTTTACTGTCAGACCAAAAAACATTTTTCTTTAATTCAACCTCCCAAATTTTTCCATCTTCTTTTATTTCGTAACTCTCGGCTAAATCATTTATTAATTCTCCCTTTTCATTATATTTCATCAGACCAGAAAATAAAAGCTCAACTAAATCTCTGTCAATGTCATTATTAGCGAGATATAAAGGATTAATAAATCTTGGTTGGCCAATTACCACTTCGTTAAAATTTCCTCCAAAATCCGGTTGAACAATAGTTGAGTTTAAATAAAATTTATAACTAAGATAAACAGAAGAACCAATTGCTAAAAAGAAAAATAATAAAAAAAGAATTTTTTCTAAATGAGTGAGAACAGAGAAGAATTGTTTCCACTGATTTCTAGAAGGAAACTGGAAAAATTTACTCATATCACCAATTTTAATAAAGAGATACTAATAAAAAGAATACCACAAATTACTGTTGCCCAAAAAATTTTTTTTTCTAAGCCCCTTCTTTTTAAATAAGAACCTCCGCTGGCGCCGCCAAAAGCCGAACCTAAACCTTCGCCTCTTTGCTGTAAGAGAATAAATAAAATTAAAAGTATGGGAATAACAATTTGTAAAATAAAAAATATTTTTTGCATTTATTCTATTGCTTTTATCTTATCTTTTTTTGGTACGGCAAAACCCAAAAGCCAAACTATTATAGAAGTCCAAAAAAGGCCGGCTAAACCGGGAATAATTAATTCAGGGAAAACTGTATCAACAATAAAAACCATTCCCATTTCAATTGCTAAACTAAAAAGACCTAAAGTTAAAATTCGCAACGGAAAAGTAATCAAAGAAATAATTGGCTTAATAAAAAAATTCAAAAGACCTAAGACTAATCCAGAAAGAAATAAGATTTTAGACCATCCAAAACTGTAGATTTCTCCATTTATTTGAACACCAGGGATAAACAAAATTGCGATATAGATTCCTAAAGTTCCTAAAATAATGTACCAGAAGAGGCGTATCATTATTCTTAATTTAGCAAGAATTTCTTTTTAGGTCAATAGTTAATTTCGGGCTTGCCAAACTTCTTGGGGGGGTATTATAGAATTGATTATTAATTT
>PEWP01000011.1 GCA_002779425.1 bacterium (Candidatus Gribaldobacteria) CG07_land_8_20_14_0_80_33_18
GCCAGCGAAGCTGGCGCGCCGCCAAGAAAGATGTTGCCCTTGACTCACCCAACCCATTCGCGGACAACGATATGAAACTCCCTTTTTGATTGCTATAAATTAGAAAATTTGATATCATTATATTGAAAGCATAACATATCACATTCATACTATCAAATTTGTGAAACTATGGCAATAGAAATAAACATCGGGGAAAATGTAAAGAAGTATAGGAATAAACAAGGATTGTCCCAAGAGGATTTTGCCACGAAATCTGGCGTTAAATACACTACCCTGACAAAAATTGAGAGCAATGTAATAAAAAAACCGTCCGTGCTTATTATGGCGAAATTAGCCAAAGCGCTTGGCGTTTCAATTGAGGATTTAATCAAATAGAAATATGAAAAGCACAAACGAATCAATTGAACTAAAATTTATTTCTGAAATTAAAAAGAAAGCTAACACTATTAAAGCTGGTGGTCGCGAGCGTTCCGTTGAAGATTTTTTTGTTTCTTTTTTTAACGGAATTCCTGGATTTAAGGCTTCCCGTGCTGACGCGCCCCGCCTTAAATATCACAAAACCCTTTATACAGACGGGATAGTTTCTTTTAATAATGAAATTTTTTCGGTTTTTGAATTTAAAAAGGATGCTATTAAATTTACCAGCAACAATGAGCTTCTCTTTAATCAAGAAGAAAATGTTGTTTATGCCCAAGCGATTAAATATATTTTATGTTCGAATTCAGAAAAATTTGCTTCGGAACTTAAATTTAATAAAGTACTACTTTTTAATGGTTCGCAAATAATCAAAATATCTATTAACCCAGAGAGCTTAAAAGAAATTTATTCTAAACTTCATTGGGATGATACACTAAATAGTTTTTTAAATGATCAAAGAAATTTATCATCATTTTTACAGAATATAATTCTAACTAAATTTAACACCATAAAACCATTAGTTGAGTTTAGTTTTGTTTTAGATACTGAAAAAGGAATTAATGAAAGTGAGATTTTAGAATTATACAAAGAACTTACGGCTGTATCAGACGCAAAGATAAGTATTATCAGAATGAACCTAAAAGAAAAATTTTCTGAATTCTCTGAAGCATTTAACGCCCAACTGATTCAAAATGAAGCGGCTAAACTTCCTTATCTTTCAAATTTAGTTTTGAGAATTTTTATCGAGGTTTCCGTCCATATCAATGACGGCATAAATTGTTTATTAAGTCGTGATAATAAAATTACAGATTTTCAGGTTCAGGGACGATCTTTTAATATTTACTACACCGAAGAGGATGACGAGGGCGATATGTTTGATCGTCCTGTTACCATTTACGCTAGTTATATCAAGGATATTGATCGCCTAAATGAATTTTTTAAAAATCATATTATCAATAACTTGGATGTTCTTTATGAGGATTATGACAATTTAATCTCTGACGAAAGAACTAGAAAATCAATCGGATTATATTTTACAAAATCAGACTTATCTCATCTTTGTTATGAATTTTTAACAAGGATTATTCCGATTGACATATTAAAAACTTGCCATTTTTATGACCCAGCGGCAGGTTCTGGCAATTTATTGAAAGCACAGGAAGATTTTATTTCCGTGATTGGTTCCGATATCAAGAAAATGAGTCAAGACATAATGCGAAATCGGCACATAAATGTACCGAAAAGAGAAATTGATTTTTTTCAAACTACGCGAGGCGAAATAGTTGAAGAATTAAATTCAATTGTCGAAAAAAATGGTAGAAATTTTATCGATAACCCACTTCTTATAATAATGAATCCGCCATACAGGGGGAAAAATACTTGGGTAGAACAAGGTCAAATTGGAAATAAAATTGGCGTATCAAGAGACCAAACATATCTTGGTGAGGAGTTTATTAAGATATTACGCTCTAACAAAATAAGATCAAATGACCTGTCCTCATTTTTCATTCTTAAAGCCCTTACATTCTACCTTTTCGATAAATACTATGGTTATATTGCTACATTCTCGCCAACGAATTGGCTAAATCCAGGACGAGGTGAACATGATGAATTTAGGAAATTTATATCAAATCATGCTAAATTCGTTGGCGGCTTTATTATCAATGGAAAGAAATTTTTTGATAACTTAAATTCTAATTTAACGATTGCGTTTTCTGTTTTCCAACTAGATAAAGATATTATAAAAGCAGAGAATCAAAAAGATTATATTTATTATGATTTGTATAAAGACCATAATAAGATTAAAGAGCTTTTTGAATTAAAACAGTATAAAAATTGGGAACCAAGCTATTTAGATAGCGGTGATAGTAAACTAAAAGCAAAAGAGCATTATAAAAAATTGGCTAATCAGGTTTTCAACGAAGCAAAAATAATAAATTTTTCCAAAAACCGAGACGAAAAAATATATTTCAAAGATATTTTTAGGGCAATCAATTCACAGACCGGAGACGACCAAAAGGTTTTGCTTCATGTAGATAGTAATTTCAAAAACCTGGATTTGAACAAGGTTATCCCTAATGCGTCTATTAGTAATGACGAGATTTACATTGTTGCTACTGATAAACCCAACGGCTACGATATTGCGGTTAAACCGAAGGAAAAGAAAAAAAGAGGTTGTGTTTTTAGTATTCCCAGATCGATTAATGGGCCAATTATGGCTTGGCATTATCTTTGGGATTATTTGGCGACATATCCTACAAGATTTTACAACGCTGTTCCTATAACCAGAAAATATGCTTTCACTTATATAGATCCAAATCCATTACTTACGATTGACGACATAAAAAACTCGCGAACTTGTAAATTATTCAGTTTTATACAAAAGAATGAATTAGCGTTAGATTATATTAAGGAATGGCAACAAAAGATTGGTGATTTAAGAGGTTTATTCTTTTTCTTTTTTGCTTTAACTCATTCTGATGTTGCAACAAAAATGGCAAAAAATGTTTTGTATAAAAATAGTCCAATTTGGTGTCCTGAATTAAAAAAAGAAAATATAGATCACATAAAAACGGTGATTCAATTCGGAACCGCATACGCTATTTATAAGTTTAATGATAAATTCCAAGAATTTACTTTATCAAGAAACGAGGAGGATATTGTTGATACCGAAAATTATTTCAGTATTAAATCCGTATGGTTTAAAAAATCAAAAATACCAGAATTATTACTTGATATCAGAAAAGAAAATACGGCAGTGGTAAAAAATATAATTTC
>PEWP01000023.1 GCA_002779425.1 bacterium (Candidatus Gribaldobacteria) CG07_land_8_20_14_0_80_33_18
TCTTATCTTGAAGGAAAAATTATTTTTAAAAAAGAAAAATTTTCAATTGTCAATGTTAATGGCATTGGTTACGAAATTTTTTTATCAAAGAACAATTTTTTAAAACTGCCAGATATTGGCGAAAACATTAAACTTTTTTGTTATTTAGATATCGGAGAAAGAAGTTTAAGATTATTTGGATTTTTTAGTTTTGAAGAACTTGAGTTTTTTAAATTTATTAGAGATATTCCGGGCGTTGGACCAAAAAGTGCTTTAGAAATCTCTGGTTTAGGTCCGATTGAAGAAATAAAAAAAGAAATAGAAAAAGGGAACGAAAAAATATTGGATAAAATTCCCGGCATTGGCAAGAAAAAAGCCCAAAAAGTCATTTTAGAACTTTCTGGCAAAATAAAAAATTTAGAAACTTTTAAAAAAGATAAAAACGATTTAAAAGAAGAAGAAACCTTCTTAGCTTTAATAAATCTCGGTTTTTCTAAAGAGAAAATAAAAAAAGTTCTTTCTCAACTACCTAAAGAAATTAAAACTCCCCAAGAAAAAATTAAAAAAGCATTAGAAATTTTTAATGAAGGAAACTATTAAAAAATTTATCCCTGCCTTTTTAATTGGTTGGTATCACTTTTTTTTGGCTTTTTTAGGTGTTTTAATTTATCGTTTTCCTTCCTGCCTGCGCAGGCAGGCTAAAAAAATAAAAGTAATTGGCATTACCGGCACTAAAGGAAAATCAACAGTAGTTGAATTGGCAAGCCGAATTTTAGAAAATGCCGGATATAAGGTTGCTTCTTTATCATCAATTAAATTTAAGATTGGTGAAAAAGAATGGCCGAATAAATTAAAAATGACAATGCCGGGGAGGATGAAAGTTCAAAGATTTTTAAGAGAAGCGGTAAATAGCAATTGCCAATACGCAATTTTAGAGGTTACTTCTGAAGGAATTTTGCAACATCGTCATCAATTTATTGATTTTAATGTTGTTGTTTTTACCAATTTATCTCCTGAACATATTGAAAGACACGGCTCGTTTGAGAATTATCGAAAAGCCAAAGGGAAATTATTTAAAGCTTGTAAGAAAGTTCATATTTTGAATTTAGATGATGAAAATGTAAATTATTTTTTGCAGTTTAAAGCAGAAAAAAAATTCGGATTTACCTCGACCTCTATTAAAGAACTGCCGACAGGGCTAAATTTTGAAATTGAGGACATAAAATTTGAGCTAAATCTCTTGGGACAATTTAATGTCTATAATGCCTTAGCAGCAATTTGTATTGGTTTATCTCAGGGGATTGATTTAGAGACCTGTAAATCATCTTTAGAGAGAATTAAGGGAATTCCGGGAAGAATGGAAGAAGTAATTTCCCAACCATTCAAAGTAATTGTTGATTATGCTCATACCCCTGATAGTCTTGAAAGCGTTTATAAAACGCTTTCAGATTCGAAATTAATATGTGTATTGGGCGCCGCCGGTGGAGGGAGGGATAAATGGAAAAGACCAAAAATGGGTGAGATAGCTTCAAAATATTGTCAAAAAATAATTTTAACAAATGAAGACCCTTACGATGAAAGTCCGCTTAAAATTTTAGAAGATATAGAAAAAGGATTTCCTCAAACTTTAGAATATGAAAAAATCTTAGATAGAAGAGAGGCAATAAAAAAAGCATTAAGTTTAGCAAAAAAAGACGATACAATAATTATTACTGGCAAAGGATGTGAACCCTGGATGTGTGTAGCTGGCGGCAAAAAGATACCATGGGATGACAGGCAGGTAGTTAAGGAAGAGTTTGAGAAATTGTAAAAGAAGAACTTAAAAAGCTACATTTTTTCTAATTCCTCAATTCCCAAGAGATTTAATCCCTTTTTTAGCGCAATTGCTGTTGCTTTTACTAAAGCCAATCGTGCTTTTGCTAATTCTTTATTTTCAGCAGAAATTACTGGATGGAGGTGATAAAACTGATTAAACACCTTTGCCGTTTCATAAATATGCTGAACAATTCGACTGGGGTTAAACTCATCTGTCGCAGAGATTATTTCATCCGGAAACTGGATTAATTTTTGAGCAAGTAATAACTCTTCTTGAGTTTTAAGGAGTGAAAAATCAATCTTTTCGATATCCAAGAAGGCATTCCGAAGCATGTCCGCCAGAGCGACATCCGCCACAGCGGCATTTTTAAGAATTCCAGCTGTTCGCGCATAGGCATATTGGCAGTAAGGGCCGGTAAACCCATCGAAAGAAATCGATTCTTCTGGATTAAAATAAATATCTTGACTGGGATGAACCCTAAGGAGATAAAATTTAATTGCTCCCATTCCAATTTTTGCCGCTCGAGAATTCAATTCTTCTTTTGAGAGATTTTTTTCCCTTTTTTCTATTTCCTTTCTTGCTAATTTCCCCATCTCTTCAATTAAATCGTCAGCGTCAACCACTTTACCTTCTCGAGATTTCATTTTTCCTTCGGGTAAATAAACCATTCCATAGGAAAGGTGCTCGCATCCTTTTGCCCAAGAATAGCCTAGAGATTCAAGGATTTTGAACAAAGATTTGAAATGATGGTTTTGTTCTGAGCCCACCACATAAATGGATTGGTCAAGATTGTACTCATTGAATTTAAGCAGAGCTGTTCCTAAATCTTGAGTCATATAAACAGAGGTGCCGTCAGCTCGTAACAGGGTAACCTTTTTGATTTCGCCTTTTTCATCTCGGCCAAATTCTTCTGGCAACTCAAAGATGACTGCGCCTTTTTCATCTCGGTAAAAAACTCCTTTTTTAAGACCCTCCTCAACAATATCCTTGCCAAGCTGATAGGTGTTTGATTCATAGTAAAAAGCATCAAACTTTAATCCTAACCTCTGATAAGTTTTCCCAAATCCATCATAGACCCAGCTATTCATCGTTTTCCATAATTCAAGAGTTTCCGGGTCTCCTTTCTCCCATTTTTTAAGCATTTCTTGGACTTCATTTTCTAAATTTTCATTTTTTTCCGCCTCCTTGCTATAACGCACATACCAATCGCCAACAAAATGGTCTCCCTTCTTTCCTTCTGATTCAGGAGTTTTTCCTTCTCCCCATTTTTGCCAAGCAAGCATACTTTTGCAAATATGCACCCCCCTGTCATTGATAAGATTTGCCTTAATTACAGCGTGGCCTGTGGCTTCAAACAGATTTGAAATAGCCATTCCTAAAGCGCCGTTGCGGATATGCCCTAAATGCAGAGGTTTGTTCGTATTTGGTGACAAATATTCAACCATTACTCGTTTTCCTTTACCAATTTCTGAATTACCAAAGATTTCGTCTTTAGTAATAATTTCAGAACAGACGCTTTTAAATAAGACATCATTTTTTACTTTGAAATTCAAATATGGTCCAACTGCTTCCGCCTTTTCAATTAGGTCATTCGGCGAAATTTCTTTAGCAACTAATTGGGCAATTTTTTGAGGATTTTCACCCATTTTTTTTGCTGCTTGAAAACAATTCAAACTAAAATCTCCAAAATTTACATTGGGAGGAAACTCAAGATACAACTTCAGTTCTTCAATCTTCTCTTTAAAAACCTTTTCTATTCCATCCTCAACTTTTTTAAGAATTTCATTTTTTATATCTTCTATATTCATATATCCTCCTTTAATTATTACTTTCTTTTATTTTATTGTCAAAGAAGAATATAATATATGTAATATATCAAAAACTATGGAGATTAAAACTTTTGGTGATAAAAAAATAAAGATAAGAAAACTTTCAAAAAGTGATTAAAGCCCAAGCCAAAGATTATAGGATTAAGCGTTTTCCCTAACAACAAACCGGCAATCGGCCTCTATAAAAAATTTGGCTTTAAAAAAGTAGCCAAAATTCCAAAACAGCTTCAATATAAAGGAAAATTAGCCGATGAAATCATAATGCTTTTAGATTTATGAAAAGACCATTCTGGGTCAGCCAGATATAAAATCCTTGGAGGTCCGACCTCGAAGGATTAGACCTCAAAAGGATTAAAAAACGCTATTATGGACATAGAACAATTAAGCAAATTTTTAGTAAAAGCTAAAATTAACACTTATGCTTCAAGTGGAGAAGGCGGAGAAAAAATTCTTTTTGATGAAAGTAAAGAATTTGAATTTGAGGAAAAGGAATTCAAATACCGAGATAGATATTTTGGGTTTGATCCTTTTATTGGTCAAGAAATTGTTTGGCAAAATGGAAAAATAATTTGGGGTATGAATTATTATGGGAAAGTGGTTTCTGAAGTTATCCCGGTAAAACAAATTTATCAATTTCTTAAAGAAGTATTAAAAAAAGTTCTAGAAAATAAACCATTCAGAGGTCCAGATAATTTCAAACAAGGAGATTTTGAATATTTTAATAAAGTAGAGGGAGTAGTAGAAAATTTTCAGGGAGAAGAAGCAATTTTTTACAAAAAACAACTTGTATATAAGTTAAACTATCATGGCGGATTGGTGATAAGGAAAAATTTATTTTAGCGAATAGAGTTTTTTGAGACCCCGAATCTCGACTCCTTTTTATATGGTTATAGATCTAAGATCTAAACCTGTAGTTCTAATACATACTCTGCCATACTATTTCTTCGATAATCAAAAAGTAAGTTAATATATAATCAGCTACAATGTTTACTAAACAAAAAACAAATAACAGATTACTTCTTCGGTCAGCTCTTAAGCATTCATTGGTTGAGATTGAGAAATCTTTGAATGTTAAAGTAGTTGGTTTAGAGAGAATTATAAAGATTTACGGTTCTAATACAAATAGTTTTCTTGTTAAAACAATCTCTACTAAAAATGAGATTGTTTCTTACTTTCTTAAGTTTAACGAAAAGAAGCATATCGAAAGGGAATTGGAGGTCACCCGATTTATCGAAAAGTTTTTACTTACTCCGAAAATTATCTTAATTTCAAAGAAAAAATTGTTTGCACTTAGGTGGGTATTGTTTGAATACGTTCCAGGTAATCTTATGACTGAAAAATTTCTGCAAATAAAAAACAGAAAAGATTTAGAATTATTTTGTAAAATTGAAAAACAAAAAGAAAAATTACTTAGTAATCTTTACTATAAATCAAAGATCAAAATAAATTATAACAGTTATATTAAATCACGTACTAATCAATTGTTTTATAACAGACTTTTTGGAGAAAGATATGAACTGTTTTTTGTAAAGAACCCTAATAATATATCATTATATTTTGATCGTCAGATTGTAGTTAATAACATAAAATTCCCTTATACCGTGAATCAAATTTTTAAATCAATTAGAAAAAAATATTCTTTACAGAATAATAAAAAGATAATTGCTACTATGGGTCAAGGCGATGCTCATCATGGGAATATTATTATAAACAAGAAGATAGATTGTTTAATTCTGTTTAATTTTGAACTATCCATAATTTTTTAGTTATATTTGATATTCGGATTTTTTTAGGATTTTTAATCTAGAATCATTTCCTTGACTTTTTGTTTCGCTTTTTCGGGATGTAAGTTAGATAAATTAGAAATCTCTTTTAATTCTTTCCAGACTGGATAATACTGATTATTTTTATTCATTCTTTTTTTCTCGTTCCCGCTTATTTCCGGAACACCGGAAAACTCTTTAATTAAAAAATAAAATTCCTGCCGTCCCCGATTTTCTATCTGAAAAAGAAATTTATTTATCTTAACATCAAGATTAAATTCTTCCTTAATTTCCCTGATAACGCCATTTTCAAGACTTTCATCTCTCTTAATTCCCCCACCCGGAAAGACAAAATATTCCCGGTCGTCTCTAACTCGCCGCATCAACAAAATTTCCCCATTCCTAATTATTACGCCAACTACTCTTTTGTTCATAGGTTTAATAAGTATTATTTTTTTCCTTTTTTATAGAATTCCATATTAATTATTATAGCTAAATAATTTTTATTGTAAAAAATGGCTCTGCTCAAAAATATTCAAGCAGAGCCATAATTTTAATAATCTTCAGATAAAAAACGAACATTTATTATACCAATCTGTTTTGCTCTTTGTTTTGCGGCCTCAACAGCTTGTGGAGTTATATCAACGCCAGTGACATCAAAACCCATTTGGGCCGCACCAATAGAGAATCTGCCTGATCCACAGCCTAAGTCCAAAAGATTAGTACCAAGTTTTAATTTACTTAATACTTTTTTTCAACATCCCGGAGTAATGCTTTTGAATAATAAGAAATCTCTGCCGCATAATGGGCAATATTGAGTTCTTTTATATTATTATAATAACTTTTTTGATCTATAATTTCCCTTTTTACCATTTTTAAAGTTTACAATATTTAGACCAAGAAAACCATTATCTCTAAAATACTTATTGGATATTTGCTTTTGATAGTTTCAGAAATATAATTTTTGAAAATAGTATTATTAATAGACGAAGTTAGTAAAAAACAAACAAATTTTAAGAAAAAATTAAGCAGATAAGTTTTAGAAATAATTCCACTTAAAAAACGTGCGGGCAAAAAAAGAGGTTTTAGGGGAGGAAATTTTTTGTCCATCTGTCTGTTTGTTTATGGCGGATTACGAGTGGAGGGTGAAAATCTACCAATAGCCGAATGATTATCTCGAAGGGATTATTCAATTTGACTTTTTGGAGGAAATTTGTTAAGATATAAACCAGTAATTTGCGTTAGGAACATTAAAAATTAAATAATAAAAGGAGGTAAGCGAGATGAAAAAAGTGATGATTTTGGGATTATTGGGAATGGTGTTGTGGGGCAGTTCTGTTGAAGCTGCCAAGATTTATTTGAGGGATGGCGATGTAATCGGGGGGAAAATTTTAAAAAGTGAAGCTGGCAAAATATTGGTTGAAACAAGATTTGGTATCAAGGAATTTGAAGAAGCAGTGATTATAAAAATTGAATATGAACAGGGGGAGAAACCGACTTTAAAGGAGGAAGCCACAATTTTTCTAACTGATGATTCAAAAATTACTGGAAAAATTGTTGGAATTGAAACCTTCACCATTAAAACAAAAATGGGTCTGGTAAAGATTCCTTTAAATGAGGTTAAATTATTAAGTTATGAAGAGGTTGGAGGGAGAGTTAGCCGGATAAGTAGTGGAAGTGTCGGAACATTCGGGTCATTTGAGGAAAAAAATTTTGCTGTGGAATTTGGTTTAGCGAGTGCTGGATTGGGAGGCGGGATAAAGCTAAATTTAGATAAGGAAAATTTCATTGAAATTGATGTCGGTATCCCAATCTTTACGTATTTCCCAGTGATAGGGGCTTTTTCCCATGTTTTTCATTCGATTCCGGTAGGTGAAGGAAGTCTCAAATGGTACGTAGGTGTACAATCGGGCTATGTTTTTGGTATGTATCCTCAGATACCCATTGTAGGAAAAATAGGATTAGAATGGACTCTTTTTCCAGAATGGGGGGTGTACTTTGCTGGAGGCGCTGGAGCTAGTATAAACTTTGGATGGCAAAGTGTATGGGGCAAGCAGTATAGCGACATCGTGGTATATCCAGCTTTTACATTTCAAGCTGCGATGAGGTACTATCTCGATATTTAATAATTTGAGATAGCCAAAATCAAAAAGGGAAAGCGGTCGGATTTTTGAAGAAATTCCGACCGCTTTTTAATTTGTCAAAAACCAAAATCTTTCGAGATCCGATCTCGAAAATTTGACTTTTTTTAGGAAATTTAGTAAAGTATAAACTAATAATTGAACCTTAAAAATTTAATAAAAGGAGGTATGAGATGAAAAGAATGGTAATAGTATTAGCATTGATTTTTGTTTTGTTTGGGATTAAAACAGCTGAAGCCGCAAAGATTTGGACAGGAAAAGGAGATGTAATAATAGGCGAAATTGTAGAGATGACTGAAGAAAAACTGGTTGTCAAAACAAGATTTGGCACAATAGAGCTCTTAAAAAAAGATGTAGTAAAAATAGAAGGAATAGAGGAAAGTAAAAAAGAGAGAGAAACCAAAAAAGAAGCTAAAATTGGTTTGGGAGGTAACTGGTTAGGGTTTCATTTAAGATATGTTGTTACTGAATCTATTTTGGCTGAAGGAAAAATCCAATTTGCTTCCAATAACACACTTTTAGGATTAAGAGGATATTATCTTTTAAAAGATAAAGAAATTAAAGGAAATATTCCAATTATTCCTTATATTGGAATTGAAATTGGATTACCTCTATCTGGTTATTTAACTGGTGGCTATTTAATTGGTGGTTTTGGAGGAACAGAATTAAAAGTTGCGAAAAATATTGCTCTTGATTTTGACGCTGGACTATATTGGGTCGGG
This sequence comes from bacterium (Candidatus Gribaldobacteria) CG07_land_8_20_14_0_80_33_18, assembly GCA_002779425.1. Taxonomy (GTDB): domain Bacteria; phylum Patescibacteriota; class Minisyncoccia; order Minisyncoccales; family CG1-02-41-26. The sequence goes on from PEWP01000023.1 coordinate 8,251, forward strand.
CTCAAAAGTGTTTTAGGAGAAATTGGTGATTTGGGGCTGATATTTAATTTAGGTATCAGCTATTATTTTTGAAAGGAGGGAAAAATGAAAAGAATAATTTTGTTGATTCTGGCAATGTTTATTTTTATTGGTTCTGCTAATGCCTTTTTTGTCGGCTTTGGCAGTGCCGGCGGTGTAGAACAGGTAATAAAGAAGGGACAGGAGCAGGGAGTAATTTCTAAAATTCCCGGAGAAACAACTCCTGGAGGCGGTGAAACAACTCCAGGCCCTGTTCAGCATGGTGCAGAAGTAGTCTGGCAAAAAACATGGGACGACGGAATCCAGCGTACTGATTATGCCAAAGGCATTGCAGTTGACAAATACGGTAATGTCTATGTGACAGGGTATTATCAGCACTACTGGCCTACTTATGATGATGAGTGGTGGTACACCGTCAAATACAATTCAAATGGAAATTTTATTTGGGAAAAGAAAGATTGGATAGGCACCGGGTACCATAATAATTATGCACAATGTATCTCCGTGGACGACACTGGTAATGTATATGTGGCAGGTTATGCTTATAACGGCACAACCTATGAGGAAGATTATCTCATAGCAAAATACAATTCAAGTGGGGGTACTGTATGGAACCTTTTCTATGATCATTCCTACGATAAAGATTATGCCAAAGGCATTGCAGTTGACAAATACGGTAATGTCTATGTGACAGGGGGGTCCTATGATGGCACAGCCTGGCACTGCCTTATAACCAAATATGGCACAAATGGAAATTTAATGTGGCAGAAAGATAATGGAGATTCCACGTATGCCAAAGGCATTGCAGTTGACAAATACGGTAATGTCTATGTGACAGGGCATATAACCGATAACTGCCTTACAATAAAATATGATACAAATGGAAATAAAATATGGCAGGAGAAATATGATAGTGGATGGTATGAATGTGGTTGTGGTATTACAGTTGATGATACTGGCAATGTATATGTGACAGGGTCATCTGTTACTATTAAGTACAATTCTATTGGTGATACAGTTTGGCAAAAGAACAATAGCGGCTATGGCATTGCAGTAGATTCCTCTGGTAATGTCTATGTGACAGGAACTTCCAACGAGGATTATCTTACAATAAAATACAATGGCACAAATGGAGATACTATCTGGCAAAAAGTATATAATGGCGGAAATGCTGATTATAGCCAAGGTATTGCAGTAGATTCCTCTGGTAATGTCTATGTGACAGGATATTCCTGGAACGGGACAGATTGTGACTACCTGACAATAAAATATCGCCAGTATTAAATTCTGGTTCAAAACCTCCATTTTAAAAGTTTTTAAAAAGGGCTTATCAAATGTCAAACATTGCTAAGCCCTTTTCCATTTTTTATTCCGTTTTCAGCGGGACCTCGAGATCCGATCTCCAAAATTTGACTTTTTAAGAAAAATTGTTAAAGTATGAACTAATAATTGAACTTTAAAAATTTAATAATTGGAGGTGTAATATGAAAAGAATTGTAATAGTGTTAGTGTTGATTTTTGTTTTGTTTGGAATTAAAACAACTGAAGCAGCAAAAGTTTGGACAAAGAAAGGAGATGTAATAATAGGCGAAATTGTAGAGATGACTGAAGAAAAACTGGTTATCAAAACAAGATTTGGCATAATAGAGCTCTTGAAAAAAGATGTAGAAAAAATAGAAGAAATAGAGAAAGGTAAAAAGGAGAAGGAGCTTCCTCAAGTAAAAAGACAACTTAAAGAAACCAAAAAAGAAGCTAAAATTGGTTTAGGGGTTAATTGGTTAGGGTTTCAGACAAGGTATAAAATTAGCGAAAAGTGGGCTGGAGAGGCAAAAATTTCTTTTGCTGATAACAATTGGACCTTAGGTGGTCGAGGATATTATTTTCTGAAAGAAATTCCAGGAAATATTCCGGTGCTTCTTTACAGTGGCGGAGAGTTTGGTTTGATTTTTTCAACCTATCTTACTGGTGGGCTTTTAACCGGAGGATTTGTTGGTTCAGAGTTTTTAATTAACCAGCATGTGGGATTAAATGGAGATTTAGGATTGTATTTAGTTGGTCTTTGGAGCAGAATTGGCTCTTGCTCTGACATCGGGGTTATTTTGAATTTTGGGGTTATTTATTATTTTTGAAAGGAGGAGAAAATGAAGAAAAAGATATTTGGATGTTTTTTGATAATGGTTTTTTTTGTTGTTCCAGTTCATGCTTTCTTCTTTGGAGTTGGAAGTGCTGGTGGAGCAAAAGAAGTAATAAAGAAAGGGCAGGAAGAAGGGAAGATTCCCAAAACTCCTGATACAGGAGGTGAAACTACAATTCCTCCAGTACAGAAGGGCGTAGAAGTGGTTTGGCAAGATATATATAATGGTGGAGGAGGAGATGTTGGCTATGCCATTACTGTTGATTCCAGTGGTAATGTTTATATTACAGGATGCACTAGATGGTATCCATCTGATTATCTTACCATCAAATACAATTCAAATGGCGATATCATTTGGTACAAAACCCACGATGAAGCAAACTATGATCGGGGTTGTGGCATTGCAGTTGATTCCTCTAAAAATGTTTATATAGTAGGAGAACCAGGGGGTAGTTGGTTTAATATCCTCAAATACAATTCAAATGGCGATACTGTCTGGCAGAAGACAGAATATAATGATGGATACGCAATTACAATTGATAAGAGTGACAATGTCTATGTAGTAGGAGCTGATGAGTCCTCTCATTATATCAAAAAATATAATCCAGACGGAAATATGATGTGGAAGAAAAAAACCCCCGGAGTTTCTAACATTGCAGTTGACTTGAATAATAGTATCTATTTGACAGGAGGGAGTACTATCAAATGCAATTCAAATGGCGATACTGTCTGGCAAAAAACATATTATGGTGGAAACTTTAAGGTAGGTAATGATGTTACAGTTGATTCTTCTGGTAATGTTTATGTTGTAGGATATTCCTATAATGGCACAGATAATGACTATCTCATCATAAAATATAATTCAGACGGCGATGTTATCTGGCAGAAGACGTATGATGGTGGGAAAAATGATTATGGTGAAGGGATTGTAGTTGATTCTTCTGGCAATGTTTATGTGACAGGATGGTCCTATAATACTAAAACTTGGAAATGGAACTGTTTTACCATTAAATACAATTCAAATGGCGATATCATTTGGCAAGAGAGATATGATGAAGGACAGAGTCAGAGTGATGGTTATGACATTACAATTGACTCTTTTGGTTATATCTATGTGACAGGAAACATCTTTAATGGTTCAGATGAGAATTGTCTCACAATAAAATACCGCCAAATTAAATTTTAAATGAATCCAATTCTATTCTCAAACCTCCTGATTTTAAAAGTTTTTAAAAAGGGCTTATCAAATGTCAAACATTGCTAAGCCCTTTTCCATTTTTTTAGATTTTACAGAGTTCTTTAATATAGAATCTTTCGAGATCCGATCTCGAAGGATTATTTAACAATAAAAAAGAGCAGAAGTTTTTAATTTCTGCTCTTTTAAGTTGAAGAATTTGTAAAAGTATACAATAATATATCTTAGATAGGGTAAAAAATGAAAAAATTAATTTTGGTTAATAGAAAAGATAAG
>PEWP01000010.1:0-11667 GCA_002779425.1 bacterium (Candidatus Gribaldobacteria) CG07_land_8_20_14_0_80_33_18
CCCAAGAGGTTTGGCAATAGTCAATAGGACAAACCTGAGACATATATGATTTTGAACTTGGAGTGAATATTGACATTGAATTTCAAAATGATAAACTAAAATTAAAATATGGCTGAAAAAAATATCAAAAAAGTTTTAGAAGATTATAAAGAGGAAACCAATCGGCATTTTGATGTGGTGGCTGAAAATTTGAAAGGCGAAATAAAACAAGTAGCAGAAGAAGTATCTTTGAATACTGAAAGAATTGAAAATGTGCAAAAGGATGTGAATACAATAAAAGGAGATATGGGAGTAATGAAAGTTGATATAGAAACTATCAAAATTGATATTGAATTTATCAAAAACGAACTCAAACAGAAAGTTAATCGAGATGAATTTGCTGTCTTAGAGAAAAGAGTCAGTATGCTGGAAACAAAACTAAATCAAAGACAATAATCAATATTCTATTTTTAAGAATTTTTAAATTCATCTATTACGATGGGGTTTTTTTATTTCTAATCTCCTAAATCCAGAATTTGGTGAAATCAATTTTAAATCTGCTATAATCTTAAATAGCGAAGCAAAGGAGCGTTCTTATATGAAGAAACTTTTCAAAAATAAAACATTAATATTTTTAATACTCGTTTTAGTTATTGCCTCTTTTTTTAGATTGTGGAAACTTAACGAAATACCGCCCGGACTTTATCCTGATGTGGCACTCAATGGCAATCAGGCAATTGCTGAACCGGGAAAGATTTTTTATCCGGAAAATAATGGTCGCGAGGGTTTGATGATGTGGTTAATAACTCTTTCTTTTTCAATTTTTGGAGTTTCCATCTGGTCAATTAAAATTGTCGCTGCCATTATCGGCATTCTAACTGTTTTCGGCTTATATTTATTAACCAAAGAATTATTCAGTCAAATAGTCAAACAGTCAAATGGTCAAATAGTTGCTTTACTTTCCAGTTTCTTTTTGGCTATTTCCTTCTGGCACACTAATTTTTCCCGTATTGGTTTTAGAGCGATTTTAGTTCCTTTTATTTTGGTCTTTGGTTTTTATTTTCTGTTTAGAGGATTTAGAACTAAGAAAATTTATAATCTCATAATTTCTGGAATTTTTTTCGCTCTTGGTTTTTACACTTACATTTCCTATCGATTTATTGTTCTTTTGCTTCCTCTGATTTTACTTTGTTGGTATTTTATTTATCGCAAAGAAAAAGAAATAAAAAAATTTTTCCTATTTACTATTTATTGTTTAATAGTTGCTGGAATTTTCGCTTTACCTATCGGTCTTTATTTTCTTCAAAATCCCCATGATTTTGCGAGTCGAGCTACTCAAGTTTCAGTTTTTGACGCCGAAAATTCTTTCAAAGAATTTGGAAAGTCTTTAATTTTACACCTCGGAATGTTTAATTTTTACGGCGATTCCAATTGGCGCCATAACATTAGTGACCAACCAGTTCTCTTCTGGCCAATCGGTATTTTCTTTTTAATCGGTCTAATCTATTCTATTTGGAAAATTCTGAAATTCTTTAAACACAGAAATTGGTCATTGATCATTGGTTATTGGTTATTAATCATCTGGTTCTTTATAATGCTTTTACCTGGCATCTTAACAAGTGAAGGTATCCCCCATTCTTTAAGGACTATCGGCGCTATTCCTCCTATTTTTATTTTTGCCGGCTTGGGTGCGGTAATCAGTTGGGAAAAAACCAAAGAGATATTTAAATTAAAAGGAAAATTTGGGCGACAAATAATTATCTTCTCAACAGTTTTAATGTTAATTACTCTGGTTTTTGGCGAATATTATCGTTATTTTGTAATTTGGGGAAAAAATCCGGAAGTAAAAGGCGCTTTTACAACTCATTATGTTGAAATTGGCAATTATTTAAATTCTTTCTCTCCGGAAACAAAAAAATATGTAATTGTTAGCCCTCTGCCTATGCCGGCTCAAACGCCAATGTTTATTGAAAGAACAAAATTTAAAGAACCCCAAGCCATTTATTTACTACCCGAAGAAATTGGTAAAATTAAAATAGAAGGAAAAACAGCAATTATCCTAATGAAATGCGATGAAAATTTACTCATCGAACTTTCTAAAAATTTTCCCTTTGGAAAAATTCAAGAAAAAAATAATATCTGTAGTTACGAATTTTGATTTATGTCTAATCGTCTTACCAACTTAATAGCGATTATTCTTTTAACGATAATATTTATTTTGTCTTTTTTTGGTATGAAAGGAGATTCTTTAACAATGGATGAATTAGCTCATATTCCTGCTGGTTATTCTTATTTAACCAAAGCTGATTTCCGACTTAATCCTGAACATCCTCCTTTAATAAAAGATTTATCAGCAATCCCTCTTTTGTTTTTAAAGATTAATTTTCCAGAAAATCATTCTTCTTGGAAAGAAGGCGTTAATAATCAATGGTGGTTTGGCAATCAATTTCTGTTTCATTCCGGCAATGACCCTGACAAAATTATTTTTTTCTCGAGAATTTCAATGATTCTTATTTTAATTCTTTTGGGCTGGCTGATTTTTAAATTTGCCAGAGAACTCGGCGGGAATTTTGTTGGTTTAACAGCTTTAACGCTCTTTTCTTTCTGCCCTACTTTTTTAGCTCACGGCCGACTCGTTACTACCGATATTGGAGCAAGTTTGGGAGTAATTTTGACTACTTATTTTTGGTTGAAATTTTTAAAAAATCCGTCGTTTAAAAATATAATTTTTAGTGGTTTAACCTTGGGAGTTGCTCTTCTTTCAAAATTTTCCCTTGCCTTATTAATTCCCTTTTTTATAATTATTACTTTTATTTTTGTTCTTTTAAAAGAAACTGACAAATATAGCGCAGCATTCAAATTTATTGGGAAAGGTTTAATTATAGCAATTATTGCGCTTTTATTAATTGGGGTGGTTTATCAATTCCATATTTTAAATTATCCTCCAGAAAAACAAATAGAAGATACGAAAATTATTTTAGAATCGTCACCATCTGGTTTTTTAAAAAATCTTTGTTTATTTATGGCGGATAAACCCGGTCTCAGGCCATTCGCCCATTATCTTTTAGGATTACTAATGGTAACCCAACGAGCCGCTGGTGGCAACACTGTCTACTTTTTAGGTGAAATTTCAGCTAGTGGTTGGTGGTATTATTTCCCAGTTGTGTATTTTTTAAAAGTTCCTTTAGCTTTTCATATTTTGACTTTAATTGTTTTAATTTTTGCAATTAAGGCAATAAAAAAAGATTGGTTAAAAAATCATTTTATCGAATTCTCGATGTTGCTATTTTTAGCAATTTATTGGTTCATTTCAATAAAAGGCAATCTTAATATCGGAATCCGTCATATCCTGCCAACTTTTCCTTTTACCTATATTTTGGTAAGTTTAGGAATAAAAAAATGGTTAGAAAGTATTTCCTTTAAAAGATTTGCTTTTGCTCTTGTCTTGGTTCTTTTGGGCTGGTATATCTTTTCTTCACTTAGTACTTTCCCTCATTATTTAACTTATTTTAATGAAATAGCCGGTGGCTCTAAAAATGGTTATAAATTTGTAGTTGATTCAAATTACGATTGGGGACAGGATTTAAAAAGATTAAATAATTGGCTCAAAAAAAATAATGTTTCAAAAATTTACCTTGATTATTTTGGCGGCGCCGATGCTCCTTATTATTTAAGAGAAAAATATCTCCCCTGGCAGGGAGATAAGTCGGAAAACGAATTAGAAAAAGGCAGTTATTTAGCTGTTTCAGCTGATTTACTTCAAGTAGGAAAGGGCAAACCAGTAAAGGGGTTTAATCAACCAACTGGATATTATAATTGGCTCAATCAATATACTCCCATTGCCCGAGCCGGCAATTCCATCTTCATTTATTACATTCCATAACACTTGTCATTTGTAATAAACTTTACTAAACCTTAAATCAATATAATTAAGTTTTTCTCTTTCTTGGGGAGAAATCTCTTTTAGTAAAAGAGAAAGTTTGGTTAATTGAATCTTAATATCGCTTTCTAAATTAAAGTAAATATCCCACTCTTCAACTGTTTTCACTTCTAACTTTTTTTCCGTGCTCATCTTAAAATCTTTAACGGGAATTGTTAAATTTTTTAAAGAATTATAAATTTCTAAAAATAAATTTATTTTTTCTTTTGAAATAAATTTCTCTCCAAGATTGGGTATTTTTTCTGACGAGACAAGTATTAAATTTTCTAAATTATTTTCAGTTTCAGTTTTTTTAAAAATTACTCCTTCTTTATCAAAGAAAAAACAATCATTCAAACTACAATAAAGCCCGACTGGCTCTCTTTTTTTAAGTAAAACCAATAAGGTCTGAGGAAATTGTCTTTTTAACTCACAATGAGCGATTTCAAGAAAGTTATTTAAAATTTTTTCTTTTATTTTATTTAATTTAACTAAAAAGATACTTCGAGATGTAAATCCTTGGGAAAATTTATTTTTAAACAGAGTTGTCTCAACTTCACTACCAATACTATTTTCTATTTCCTTTCTCAAAAAATCGTCAACCCCTTTTATTTCTATTTTTTTTATTTGAAAATTAAAACCAAAAATTTCCTGTTTTGAAAAAATGAGAAAATAAATACTGAAAGAAACTAAAATTAAAATAATAATTAAACTCCAAAATAAACGACTTTTCAAAAATAATTTTCTTTTTCTAGCGCTATAAAGTTTTTGATAACGTTTTAAATTTTTCACAATCCCCTTTTTGTTTTTCTAAATTTTTCAACTAAATAGTTAAACCAATATTTAAAAGAAAGCGGCAAATCTTGAGTCTTTACATATTCTTTCTTATAACCTCCAAATCCCATTTTAAACAAGGTTAAACCTGCCCAAGGATGAGTTTTTAAATTTTCAATTATGGGGGCGATTCCCCAGAAATTATAAGTGTGACAACCCCTTCTTTTTGCTTCTTTTATTGTTTCCCACTGTAAAAGATAAGAGGCAGGAATTTTCGAAAATAAAGAAGCACCCTGATGGTAAAAAGCTATATTTTGCCAAAAAATAATCATAGCTGAAGCTAAATATTCTCCTTTATATCTTGCTAAAAAAATTAAAATTTGATTATAAGAACCACTCCTCGCTTCGCTCGTCGGAACCTTGATTCCTCGCTTCGCTCGAAATTCGGACGAAAACGCTGAAAATTCATTTTTTAAATAATTTAAAGAAAAGGGAACAAAATGGTGGCGATTTACTGTTTTTTGATATAAATCATTAAAAATTTCAACATCTTTTAAATCTTCTGATTTTTCTATTTTAAGCTCCGGATTCTTTAAACCTTGTTTTATTAAATAGCGGGTTGTTTTTCGCATCTCCCTTAAAAGTTCCTCTTCGGATTTATTAATATTTAACTCCCAAGTTAATTCTGGATGCATGTGAATCGGCGCATTTCTAAAACTTAATTTTTTGAAAATTTTAATATTTTCCTCGTTTTTTTCTAAAATCGGCGCAATTCTAATAAAACTTACTTTTTCCTCTTTAGTAATTTCTTTTAGCTTCTCTAATAAAATTTCTAATATTTTTGATTTTTGATTTTTGATTTTTGATTTTATATTCGGCCCGTGAGGCACAAACAGAAACGTTCCCCTTCTAGCTTTGACTTTTATTACCAAAGCCATTGAAATTAATTGTTCATTGTCATACACTCCCAATCTCCAAATTTTATTCCCCATTATTTTTTGAAATTCTCCCCAATTCCAAGAACTCAAAAAAGTTTTTTCTTCGCATTCAGCAAGAAAATTCTCCCATATTTCTTTGTTTGTTATTTCTCTAATTTCCATAAAAGATTTTTTAATTCGCTTGGTACTCTACTTTCTAAAAGGATAACATCTCCTGGTTGAGAAAATGCTTTTATCTTTTCAAAAATTTCTTGAGGATTCTGAAGTAATAAAATCCTCTGAGCCGACATTTCTGCTCTTTTAGCGCCTTCCTCCAATTCTTTAAATCTATCTTTAGTGGTTATTATGGCTAAATCGCAAATCTCGCCGATTTTCTCTCCAATTCTTTTATGAATTTCTTTTGAAGCGGAACCTAATTCAATCAGACAAGGCATTATGATTACTTTTTTGTTTACCCCGTAGGAAGCCGAGGGCTTTCCTTCGGGGCCCTCCCAAACTCTTAAATAATCCAAGTGAGAAATAACTCCATAAGGATTAGCCGAAAAAGTAGCGTCAATAATATTTAATCCATTTATTCCTTTTTTTATTTTGATGCCGGGAAATTTATTTTCATTTTTTTGGCAAACTCTTTCAATTTCTTCTTCGCTCATTCCCAACTCTCTGGCAACCGCTTTTGCTCCTTCAATATTTTCTAAACCTGCTAATTTAACATTTTCGCCATAAAGAAATTTTTTAATTTTAGTCATTTGATAGAGCTTTAAACAATACTTGTTTTTTGCATTAAAAAAAGCAATACCATCTGCTGGCAGACTTTCAATTAACTCAAATTTTGCTTTAATGATATTTTCTAATGACCCGAAAGTTGAAAGATGTTGTTCATTTATTCCGGTTAAAATTCCGATAGTTGGTTTTATCATTTCACAAACCTCTTTTATTTTTCCTCTTTCATAAGCGCCCATTTCGCAGATAAAAATTTCGTGTTCATCTCTTAGTTCATTTAAAATCGTCTCGGCAATGCCAATTTCCGCATTAATATGTTCTTTGGTTTTTAAAACATTAAATTTAGAAGACAAAATTTCGGCTAAAAATTCCTTGGTTGAAGTTTTGCCATAGGAACCAGTAATACCAATTACTAATAGACTTTTAAATTGTAATCTTTTCTTTTTTGCTTTTTTTAGAATTTGATTTCTTAAAATAACAGTAGGAATCTGAAAAAGTAAAATTAAAAGAGAGAGAATGAGCGGAGCGAAAATAATTAAAATGAGAAGAGAAAAATAAAATTTTTTATCAGAGAAAGGGAAAATATAAAACAAAATTAAAATTTCTAATAATATTCCTGTTAATAAAATAATGATTGTTTTTTTAGTAAGTTTGGGAACTTTAATTGACCAAAAACTCGAAAATATTTTGTTTAGTTTATAGGTTTCGAAATGGGCTTTAAATCTGCCAAAATGGTATTCTTTAAGTTGCCATAACCAAGTCCAAAAAAGAAGCAATTTGGTAAAAATTAAAAACCAAAAGGTAGCGATTATTAACTTCATATTATTGATTCTTTAATTTTTTTAACTAAAAACTCTGGATTTTCTAAATAAGGTACGTGACCGATATCTTTTAAAATCTCTAATTTTGAATTTTCTATTTTATTTTTCATTAAATAGGCATCTGAAAGAGGTGTTGTTTTGTCTCTTTCCCCCCAAAGAATTAAAGTTGGTACTTTTATCTTAGACAAATAAGAAGTTAAATCCTCTTCTATTATATTTTTAAAAGTTTCTCTAAGAAATCCTTTTGTCTCTAAATAATCAGTCCGTCTTAAAATATAACGATAAAAAATTTCTCTTAAATTTGGTTTAAGTTTATTTAAACCTGGCAAACTTAATAACCAATTACTAAATTTTATCCCTAAATGAAAAATCCGGCTTTTTTTTCTTTTAATGCCGGCAGCGGATACTAAAATTAAACCTTGAATTTTCTCAAAATTGTTAGCTGTAAATTTTATCGCAACTCTTCCACCAAAAGAATAACCTAATAAAAAAAACCTTTCGACAAATTCAGGACACGTTCTTTTAGTATTCTCTAAAAAATTATTAAACCAACTAATATAATCATCTAAATTCCAAGGTCTTAAAAGTTTCGTTTCCGGTTTGAATCCCGGTAAATCAGGAATAATTACTTTTATCCCCAATTTTTCTAATTCAGTTTTAACTTTTTCCCATTTTTCTTTTGAGCTTTGCCAACCATGTAAAATAACTAAGGTTCTCATTTTATATTATTTTTGAGGAATAGTTTTAAAATTTAAATATTTTTGTAAAACTTTAGGAACATTAATTTTCCCATCTTTTCTCTGATAATTTTCTAAAATAGCAATGAGGATTCTACCAATAGCAAAAGCAGTTCCATTGACAGTATGAACAAAATTTAATTTTCCAGCTTTGTCAGAATATCGGATATTTAGCCGTCTTGCCTGGAAATCAGTACAATTTGAAGTAGAGTGAGTCTCCCGATAATTGTTTTCACTAGGAATCCAAGTTTCAATATCATATTGAGCGGCAGTAGGAAAAGCCATATCGACTGAGCATATCTGAACTACTTGAAAGGGAAGTTCTAACGCCTTTACTAATTCTTTTTCATTTTCTAGAAAAAATTGATGTTCTTTTTTTGACTCAGTTGGTTCAGTGAAACTAAACATTTCTATTTTATCAAATTGATGAACCCGCAGGATTCCTTTTGTATCTTTGCCATAACTGCCAGCTTCTCGACGAAAACAAGTAGAAAAACCAAGATATCTTTTTGGTAGTTCTTCTTCTTTAAAAATTTCTCCACTGTGCATTGGCCCTATTGAGTGCTCGGCAGTACCAACTAAAATTAAGTTATCTTTATCAAGAAAATATCCTTCCTCCGGAGCTTTTATTAAATATCCCATCCCCTGCATCATTTCTGGCTTTATCATTACTGGTGGAATCACTGGCATAAAACCTTTTTTAACTAATGTGTCAAAAGTAAAATTTATTAAAGCAAACTCAAGTAAAACTGCTTCATTTTTAAAATAGCCAAATCTGGAACCAGAAACTTTAGCTGCTCTTTTAACATCAATTAAATTAAGATTTTCGGCAAGCTCAAGATAATCTTTTGGTTGAAAACTAAATTTTGGCTTCGGGGAGGCCACTCCTATTTCTTCTAAAACAATATTATCTTTTTCGCTTTTCCCTACTGGTACTTCTTCTAAAGGTAAATTCGGAATTAGAAGCATTAAGTGAGCAAATTCTTTTTGGATTGCTTCTAAATTTGGTTCAATTTCTTTTATTTTTTCTTTTAATGATTTGGCTTTTTGGATAAGCTCTGGAGTTAAAGAACCTTTGGTAATTTGATTTTGCTCTGCCTTCAAACTTTCAATCTCTCTGAGCAACTTTATTCTCTCATTATCAACTTCTAAAAGTTTATCAATATCAACATCAAGTTGTTTTTTTCGGCAACCCTCTTTTACTAAATTAGGATTTTTTCTGATGAAATTTATATCTAACATTTTATTTTTCTTTTGGTTTCATCGTCGGGAAAAGTATCACCTCTCTCAAGGAATGGGAGTCGGTCAATAAGGCCACTAATCTATCAATGCCCATTCCGAATCCAGCTGCTGGCGGCATCCCATATTCTAACGCTTCTAAAAATTCTTCATCCATTCTTTGCGCTTCTTTAAAACCTTTTTTATATTTTTCCTCTTGCTCTTTAAATCTTTTTCGTTGTTCTATTGGATTATTAAGTTCAGAATAAGCCCAAACTAACTCCCAACCTCCTCCTACTAATTGGAAACTAGATAGTTTTTCAGGATTTTGCTTAAGACTTTTAGCTAATGGGGATTTACTTCGAGGATGATGAATAATAAAAGTCGGCTGCCAGATTTTGGGCAAACAGATTTTTTTATAAATTTCATCTAAAATTTCAGCTTTGCCTACTCCCTTTTCCAATTTTAAATTCATCTCTTTTGCTTTTTTCTCTAGACCCTCTAAATTAATTTCTTCAATATTAATATCAGTATATTTTCTAATTAATTGGGAAAATTCAACCCTTGGCCAGGGAACTTTAAAATTGATTTTTTTACCTCCGTAAGAAATTTCCAATTTTCCAAAAACCTTTTTTAAAAGATATTCGAACAATTTTTCAGTTAATTTCATTAAATCTTTATAATCAGCATAAGCCCAGTAAAATTCGAGTATTGTGAAATCTGGATTATGAAATCTGTCAACTCCTTCGTTTCTAAAACACTTTCCGATTTCATAAATTTTTTCAAACCCGCCAATTATAAGTCTTTTAAGATAAAGTTCAGGTGAAATTCTTAAATACATATCCATCTTAAAGGCGTTTAAATGGGTTTTAAATGGTTTTGCTTTTGCTCCTCCATACAGCGGTTGAAGTATTGGCGTTTCCACTTCAATAAAACCTTCTTTTTCTAAAAAATTTGTTATTTCTCTAATCACTCTTGAACGCAAAATAAATTTTTCTCTCACTTCTGGATTAAAAATCAAATCTAAATATCGCTTTCTATATCTTTCTTCTACATCTTTCAAGCCATGCCATTTTTCAGGCAAAGGAAGAAGAGATTTACCAAGAATCTCAAAATCAGAGGTTTCAATTGTTTTTTCTCCTCTTTTTGTTTTAAATAATATCCCTTTAACTTCAATAAAATCTCCGATATCAAAAAGGTTAGAAAAAAGCTGATAAGTTTTTTCTCCTACTTTATCAATCCGCAAAGCAACTTGGATTTTAGAAGAACCGTCATCAATATCAAAAAAGGTCATTCCGCCATGGGAACGAATTGCTTTAATTCTGCCAATTAAAACAATTTCCTCTTTTCTTTTTAATAAAGAAGAAAAATTTTTCAACGCCTCTTTAATTGAATAGGTTCTTTTTGTTTTCTCTGGATAAAACTCAATAGTTTTCCCAAACTTTTTCACTTTTTTTAATCTTTCTTCTCTAATTTTATTTACCATTGCCATGTTTTTATTATAGCAAAATAAAATTAAAAATCGAGGCAGCCCGCAGGCGGCGGGGCGACCCGCAGGTCGCGGCCAGTTCGCGACTGAAAGGAGCTGAACTGGACAGGGACGAACGCAGTGAGCTGAATTTCCCAGTGGCCGAGGCACCCAAAAGGCGCGGCAAATTCCGTGCCATTTTTAAAAATTGGCTGCGAAGCCTTGCTGAGATTGAGTTCCGACACTCTGTTTTCTGGGGACTGTCCCCGAAAAAAGTCCCCGAAAAAATTATCTTGTCGGCGACCCATTTGCATAAAGAGTAGTAATTTCACTGACAGTTAATACTTTATTATAGATAATTACTTCATCAATCCTACCCTGAAAATAAAGACCACCATGAGCCTTCCCAATACTTAAAACATTGGTAGTATCCCAAGCGTTCATTGATGCTGACCCTGTTCCTTTTGCTTCACCATTTAAATAAAATGCAATATTAGAACCATCATAAGTTACTGCCACATGATACCATTGATCTGTAGTCCAAGAAATAGCATCAGACTGCACATCTGCTACACCATATGTAGTAAAATCGAGATGTGTAGGTCTAACCGCAAAAAGATACCCTTTATCAATATTATCTCTATGTCCATAAATTGAATGATAAGTATATGGAGCTATATCTAAATTTATCCACGCAACAATTGTAACATTAGTTAGATGTAAACTATCATCACTTCCACAATTAACAAAATCATCTCCATCAAATCCTAAACACTTACCTATTTTTCCTGTCTGTTGGTATAAAATACCATTATAAGTTCCATTATTATTGTTAGCAGTTTGGTCGTAGATAGTCCCGCTTGCTTCTTCAAATTGCCAGTATGCTTTGATGTATGCTGATTGAGGCAATTTTGAAAGCTTATAAAGTCCTATTGAAGTTCCTACCTCATAAAGATCACTCCTACTCCCTCCATCAGTAGTCATTTTATCTCTATAGGTCTTGGATTCTAAGATACAATCTAATTCAAAGTAATTCTCACCTGACATAAAGGTATAATAATAAGAACTATTGTTTTTCGGGTCTATTGGTAAA
>PEWP01000010.1:11944-17204 GCA_002779425.1 bacterium (Candidatus Gribaldobacteria) CG07_land_8_20_14_0_80_33_18
CAGGTGTAAAATTAAACCTTATTTGGAAATAGCTTCTGTATCTTGTTTCACTTCTTTTTTTAAAATTTTAAAAACTTTTCGTTTCATTACTCTTAAAGGATTAAAAATCGCATTTATTAATTCCGGAGCATATCTGAAGCTGAGAATTTTATCTGCCAAAAAAACTAAAGGACGAGAAAAGGGAATCTTAAATAAAAAACTATAAAATTTTTTAAGCAAATGGAAATAATGGAAGAAAAAACTAATCTGTTCCCTTCCGATAGTCGGTAAAGATAAAACTGAGTAAGAATAATAATTTTGGGGAACTTCTGCGTCTTCTTCCTTAAGATATCTTTTCTGTACACAAAGTTCATAAAGAAAGGTTCCTTTATAGGGATAAAAAATAGAAACCACTGATAAATTAGGATTAATTTCAGCGTTTAATTTAATTGTTTCTAAAATTTCTTTTGGTCCTTCACCGGGCAAACCAACCATATTATAGGCTTGGGTTTTAAAGCCTTTTTGCCTTGCTGTTTTGAAAGCCTTCTTAATTTGTTCCACCGTTATCCCTTTGTTTAAAACTTCTTTTAAAATAAAATCATCTCCAGATTCAACGCCTATTCTTAAAAGATAACCACCCGCTTCTTTAAGTAAAGATAAAAGATTTTCTGTCATTAAATTTACTCTTATATCGCTAGAAAAAGGAAGATTGATTTCTTTCTTATAAAGAGGCACAAATTCTTTAACCCAGTCCTTTCTGACAAAAAGTAAATCATCATCAAAACGAACAAATTTAATGAAAGGATATTTTTTAACTGTTTCTTTTATTTCTGCTATCACAGTTCGGGGAGAACGAGTTCGATGATAATATTGAGAGTTTGAATAGAGCTTTCTTAAAGTAGATTCACAACAAAAAGTACACTGGTAGGGACAACCCCGAGAAAACATAAAAGTGCCAATTCCCCTTTTCTCTAAATTAAGAAGGGGGTAATCATAAATTTCTCTATCTGGAAAAGGAAGTTCATCAAGATTAGTAATAAGAGCTCTTAATTCGTTTCTAAAAATTCTTTCTCCTTTTTTCAACCAAATATTTTTAACATTTTCAATTGGTTGACCACTTTCCATTTTTTGGCAGAGCTCAACCATAGCCAAATCTCCTTCACCCCGGCAAATCATATCAATACTTTCATCTTTTATTACTTCTTCTGGACAAACAGTAGGATGAACTCCCCCACAGATGATTGGAGCGCTGGTTACTTTTTTTGCTGCTTTAGCATATTTTTTAACAAAAGGAAAAACGTGGGCAGTAGAAGAAAAACCAATTAAATCAGGATTTAAAGCTTTTACTTTTTCTTGGAATTCCTCTTCTGAAATTTTTTTAAGCAATTGAATAAGGCTGGTTCGGTGACCAGCTTTTTTTAAAACAGCCGATAAAGAAGCAATGCCGTGATGAAAATAACCAGTATAAGTTGGGTCATCGGTAGCTAAATCTGGATAAACAAAAGTGATGCGCATATTAAGTAAATTACTTTGTAAAATACCATTCAAGAATTTCTTTTGCTACAGGTAAAGCAGCGGCTTGGATACCAGAAACATCTTCAACTAAAACTGTTAAAACAATCTGAGGATTTTCATAGGGAGCAAAAACCGTAACCCAGTTATTGTAAATATTACTAACTTGAGTTTGAGCTGTCCCGGTTTTAGCCGCTGCGCTAACTGGTAAAGAATTCAATAAATAGGATGAACCAGAAGGCGAAGTTACTGCTTGTCTCATCCCTTCTTTAATGATTTGAAGATTCTCTGAGTTAATAAAATTTGTCTTTTTTATTTCCGAGCAAAGCGAGGAATCAAGGTTCTGCCGAAGGCAGGTTCTTATTTCCGGGGGAATTTCTTTAATTAAATTTTTTTGTTCATCAATTATTTTATTAATTATTTTTGGTTGATAAAGAGTGCCATTATTGGCAATAGCGGCGTAAGCGGAAACCAGTTGAAGAGGGCTAATGAGAAGATAACCTTGACCAATAGAAAGGTTATAAGTATCGCCTAAATACCAAATTCTTTCTGCTTTAGACCGATTTTTAAAATAATTTTCTTTCCAAACCGCATCAGGAATTCTTCCTTCAATTTCTCCCGGCAAATCAATATTAGTTTTTTCGCCAAAACCAAAAAGATTAAGATATTCTTTAATTTTTTCTATTCCTAAACCTTTAAATTTTCTTGGCAATGCCGGCTCGGAAAATTCTGAAGCAGTATAACCACCGCCAATCATATAAAAGAAAGGATTAATTGATTCGGCAATAGCTCTTTTAATGTCGGTAAAGCCGTGAAAAGTCCAGTCAGAAAAACATTCTTTTTCCCCGGAGTAAATATTTTTCAAACATAATTCCAATGGACAATAAAGAGTAGTTTTTTCAATAATAATTTTCTCTTCCAAAGCGGCGTAACCAATAAAAGGTTTAATGCTTGAACCAATTTGATAAGCGCCGGCAATTACTCTGTTAAGCTGAGGACTCAAAAGATTAGAGTTCAATTTATTCAACTCATCCTCGCTTATTCCTTTGGCAAATAAATTATTATCATAGGAGGGCAATGAAACAGAAGCCAAAATTTCCCCAGTTTGAGGATTCATTGCGACAATTGCCCCACTTCTGCTTCCTAAACGTTCCAAAATCCTTTCTAAACTCTCTTCTGCTTTCTTTTGAAGGTCAGTATCAATTGAAAGAACAATGCTTTTGCCTGACTGGGGGTATTCAACAATATTTCTTTTAATTTCTTTGCCATAAACATCTTTTTCGATTTCAATTTCTCCTTTATTTTCTTTTAAAACATCATCGTAAATTTTTTCAACACCTTCTTTCCCCAAATATCCTAATAAATGAGCTAAACTTTGGATTTTTTCATATTCGCGAGTATTTCTTTGTTGAATTGAAAATCCCGGGAATTGCTCTTTATTTGATTCAAAAAAAATTACAAATTCGGAAGAAACATTTTTAATAACTTCTTCCTTATCGTTAATAAAATCCCTACCTAAGAGCGAAGAGATTTGCTTTACGATTTCGTCGCGTTTGCTCTTTTCTTTTGGAAGTTTATCAGGTTCAAATACCAAATCAAAACTCATCTCGTTTTTGACTAATTGTTTAAAATTTCGGTCATAAATTACACCGCGATTAGTACTTAATTTTAAAATAACAAATTTATTTTTCTCGGCTAATTTTAAATATTCTTTTCCTTCTATAATTTGGTATTTAAAACTAAAAAACCAAAGTATGACAATAAGAATAAAAGAGAAAAAAAGAAAGAAAGAAAAAATTTTCCTAGCTAAGGGAATTTCTAATTTTTTATCAGAAATTTCCAACGCCTCTTCTCTTTTTTTTAAAAGGTTATCTAAAAAAACTTCTTCCATTTCAATTTCGGAATTTTCTCTTTTATTTTTTTTATTCATAAAATTTTTCATATAGGCGACTTCTTAGATTTGTAAATATTCGTAATTCGTAGGGCAAAGAGGATTATAAAAAATAAAAACAAACTATAGAGAAGTTCTATAAAAAATGAGAATAAATTAACATTGAAGCTATATTTTAACGAAATAAAATTCAAGAAAATTTTTGAAAAATACAAACAAAAACAAAAAAGAATTGGAAACCAAAGAAAATTTGATTTTTCAAAAAATTGATAAAACTTATCAATTAAAATCGCTATAATAAGAAAATTTAAAGCCCAACTGCCCAAAAGTAAACCAGAATGAATATCTAAAAGCAAACCGCCAATAAAAGATAAAATCATTCTTAAATTTTTCTCTCGGTCGGTTTTAACCAAAAAATTCAATAAAAAAACTAAAATTAAAACAAGATTAGGAATAACTCCGAAAATACTAAATTTTACTAAAAAACTTTGTTGAAAAATTATTAAAAAATAAAATATAGGAATTAAAATTAAAAATTCATTCATCAAAAGTTTAAAATAACAAATAGCGTTTGGCCTAAATTTAATTTAAAAAATGGTTCAAGTTCAATAATTTGATGGGGTTCAATATCGCTTTTTTCAACTTTTTTAATTTCTCCAACCAAAAATCCTTGAGGAAATTTTTGAGCTATATTGCTGCTGATAACTGTCTCTCCCTCTTTAATCTCTTTTTCTTTAGGAATAAATTTTATTTTAATTTTAAAATTCCCTTCTCCTTGAGCTAATCCATAGATTTTTTCTCTACTGTCGGCAGCAGTTATAATTTCAACATCAAAGATATTATTCTCGGCTGAAATTAATTTCACCCTTGAAAAGTTTTTATAGACCTGGTCGATTTTACCCACTAATACTTTTTCGGCAGAAATAACCGGCAGACCTTCTATCATCCCATCTTCTTTTCCTTTTGAAATTAAAATAAAATCCCCTTCTGTTTCTTTACTAATTGATTTAACTAAAATTAATTGGAATTCTTTTTCCAACCCTAAATTTAAAGCTTTTCTTAATTCTTCATTTTCTTTTTTTAATAACTCGAATTCTACTATTTTAGCTAAGAGGTTTTGGTTTTGTTCCAAAAGTTTTTGGTTTTCTGTTTTTAAATTTTTAAACTCCGAAAATGTTTGAAAAAAGCTTGAAATTTTATCTCCGGTTAAAGAAAAATTTTTAAAAAAGGGTAAAGAGATGGTATAAAAAGCATTTTTAATTTCTCTTAATAAAAATTTATTAAAACTAATTAAAATTAAAATAATTAAAATAATAATTAAAAGAAATTTCCCTCTTTTTAACTTCATAATAGCGAACGTTTATAACGTTTATTATAACTCAAAAAACGAGCGTTAGCGAACGTTCTAAAGAATCTTTAAAGACAATTTAAATAACTGGGGTGGCGGCTACCTACTTTCGCAGATAAACTACTATCATCGGCCTTGACGTATTTCACTTCCGAGTTCGGAATGGGATCGGGTGGGACAACGTCAGTATAGCCGCCACCTCAACTATCTAAATAATTATAATCATTAATTACTAGCCAATATATTACCTAAAATCTTGATTTATGATTTATTAGTACTCCTCGGCTCAATGGGTTACCCCACTTACACCTGGAGCCTATCAACCCCGTCATCTTTCGGGGAATCTATGAGTTCTAATCTTGGGGGGGGCTTCACACTTAATATGCTTTCAGTGTTTATCCCGTATTAACATAGCTACCCAGCGATGCCGCTGGCGCGACAACTGGTACACCAGAGGTTAACTCGTTTTGGTCCTCTCGTACTAAAAACGACTCCCCTTCAAAACTCGACGCCTGCGGTAGAAAGGGACC
>PEWP01000028.1 GCA_002779425.1 bacterium (Candidatus Gribaldobacteria) CG07_land_8_20_14_0_80_33_18
TCATTGCGAAAAAGGGGAAAGGGAAAGTCATTGTCCAATTAGATTCAATAGAATTATTGACTGTTGCCATAAATGTTCTGGAAAAAGGGGCAGATGGGATTTTACTTCTGCTTAATGATGAAAAAAATATAGATTTAGTTAAGAGCTTGATTAGAAAAGTAGGAAAAATAGAATTGAAAGAGGCAGTTGTCCAAGAGGTAAAATTTCTTTGGCACCCCGGACATCGAGTTTGTTTGGATACTCACTCATTGTTCCAGGAATCAGAAGGAGTTCTCTTAGGAAATTTTAGCAATCTGCTTTTTTTGGTTGCTAATGAATCCGAAGATAATGAGTTTATTAATCCACGGCCCTTCCGAGTAAATGCTGGTTCTATGGCTCACTATTTAAAAGTAGGCAGTGAAACAAAATATCTTTCAGAGCTTAGTTCAGGCGATGAAATAGAAATCGTAGATTGGAGAGGGGACACAAAAAGAACTCATCTAAGCCGGGTAAAAATTGAGAAACGGCCGATGCTCTTGATTAGGGCATTTGAATTTGAATTCGGGAGAACAGGAACAATAACTCTTCAGAATGCCGAGACAATAAAACTCTTTGGCCCTGATGGCAAGCGAATACCAGTAACATCCTTGAAACCAGGGGATAAAATTCTTGTTTATTCTCCCCAATTTTCAGCAGGACGTCATTTCGGTGTTCCGGTAGAAGAAACTATTATTGAAAGATAGATTAAAAGGAGGTGAAAGGAAATGCCAATTTGTAATAATTGCGGGGAAAGTTTTGATGTGGAAAAGGCCCCGGGGGCTCTTTTCTTCTCGCATCCAGAAACAGTTAAAAAGACAAGCGCGGTTTTAAAGTATCATATTTGTCAGAAATGCGAGAAGAAAATTATCTCCAAATTTAAAAAGAAATAGGTAACTATTTCAAAAGGTGCCAGTTTTATTTTTTGGCGCCTTTTTGTTTAGCACAAATTTTCTCTTTTCAAAAGTTTTTATTTATGCTAAAATTGTTTTAATGTCATTGAAGAAATCAGAAATTATTGTCCCGGCCATTATTGCGGAGATTGATGCCTGGCTTTTGTTATTTGTTCTTAAAACCATTGGTTTTAACCTTCAAGATTTTTTAATAAAAACAAATTTAGAAGTTTTTTTTATACCTCTTAATATTTTCTTAAAGTTTCTGCCTATCATTTTGCCTTTCGTAGCTATTTTTTATGTTTTTATCGGCTCTCTTTTTAAAAATAAATCTCAGGGAATATTTCAATTTTTTAAATTTACTTTAGTTGGGTCATTAAATACTTTCATTGATTTTGGAATATTAAATTTTTTGATGTTTATCTTCCAGATAACTTTCGGCTGGGGATATTCAATTTTTAAAGCAATTTCTTTTTCTTCTGGAGTAATCAATTCTTATTTTTGGAATAAATTTTGGACATTTCAAAAAACTGAAACGAAGGCAGGAGCAGGGGAGTTTTCTAAATTTTATTTAGTTACTTTTATCGGATTTTTAATCAATGTTAGCATTGCCTCTTTTGTTGTTAATGTCATTGGCCCTCAATTTGGTTTTTCAAAAGTCATGTGGGCGAATATCGGGGCTTTTATTGCTGTTTTATGCGCTTTTATTTGGAATTTTCTCAGCTCTAAATTTTTTGTTTTTAAAAAATAATGGTTAATTTAGTATTGTATAGAAAACATCGGCCGAAAACTTTTAATGAAGTCATCGGGCAAGAGCATGTGGTTCAAACCTTAACCAATGCTATCGGCAATGAGCTTATCTCTCATGCTTATTTATTTTCTGGTCCGCGCGGAACCGGAAAAACCACCTTAGGCCGTCTTTTAGCAAAAGCAGTAAATTGTAAAAATAGAAAAGCGGGGGAATATGAACCTTGCAACCAATGCGAAAATTGTTTGGAAATTAATCAGGGGAATTCAATGGATTTAATTGAGATTGACGCTGCTTCTAATCGGGGAATTGATGATATTAGAGAATTAAAAGACGGGATAAAATTCATTCCCTCAAAAGCAAAATATAAAGTTTTCATTATTGACGAGGCCCATCAATTAAGCAAAGATGCTGCCAATGCTTTGCTTAAAACATTAGAAGAGCCGCCTTCCCATGCTATTTTTGTTTTAGCCACCACGGAAATTCACAAAATGATTCCCACTATTATTTCTCGGTGCCAACGATTTGATTTTCGCAAATTAACAGTTGAAGAAATTATTAAACGGCTGGAATTAATTTTAGAAAAAGAAAAAATAAAAGTTGAAAAACCGGCCTTGCAATTAATTGCCTCGCAGGCCGAAGGTTCTATTCGCGATGCTGAAAGTCTGCTTGACGAAGTAATAAGTTTTTCGGGTGAAAGCCAGCCGATAAAAAAAGAGGTTATTGAAAAACTTTTGGGAATCGTTGAAGTAAAAGTAATTTTTCAATTTTTAGAATATCTCGTTAGTAAAAATGCTAAGATGGCAATCTCTTTTTTAAATAAAACACTGGAACGGGGTCTCAGCCCCCATCAATTCAATAAAGCGCTCATTGATTATTTAAGAGAAATTTTACTTCTCAAAATAGATTCGGAATTGGAAAACCCTTTAATTTTAGGTTTAACCGAAGAAGAAAAAGAAAAATTAAAAGAATTTGCTTTTAAAACACCAATAGAAGATATTCAAGAGGCGCTCCAAAAATTTGTGGAAACTGAAAATCAAATAAAATATTCCTCAATTCCCCAACTGCCAATGGAATTGGCAATAGTTGAAATCTGTGAAAAAACCGAGTAAAATCAATTGTATTGCCGGGTCGTCTAATGGTAGGACACCACTCTTTGGAAGTGGATATTCTAGGTTCGAATCCTAGCCCGGCAGCCAGTTAGGAATTTTCGCAGACCCCTCTAAAATTTTTAGATTCAGTAAACAAAACGCTCCCTTTCGCGGAGCGTTTTTAT
>PEWP01000038.1 GCA_002779425.1 bacterium (Candidatus Gribaldobacteria) CG07_land_8_20_14_0_80_33_18
GTATTTTTAACTTCGTCTATACTCATCTTTTTATTATAACAAATTTGTAAAAAATCAAGTCCGGAAAACAACTATGGGGCAAGGGAGTTTTTTGTAAACTTGAAATTCTTTATTTCCAATAACGTTTTCTCTTTTTTTCCGCCTCTTCTTCTTTTTTTAAATATTCTGCTTCTTTTAATTCGGCTTTCTTTGCTTTTTCACCATAAGGAAGTTCATCTCTTCTTCCTTGTCTAATACAATCTTCTATTAATTTTTCTTCAAGCCATTTTGAAGTATTTTCATCAACGATTGTCCAATCATGACATGTACCCCAATCACTACCACTACCGGAACTTATTCCAACCGCAATTTTTCCCTCTCCTCGTTTCCTATCTCCATAAAGATCAATGTTGGGGAAATTAAAGCTTTTAAATGACTCTTCGTAAGAAGCCACAATTCCCAGGGTTTCTATCCAAGCATACATTAGCCATTCGGGTTGATCTGAGTTTCCTCGATACCTGGTTGTCCATTGGGCTGTCAACATTATTCTCGCTACTATTTCCGTATAGAAGTCGTGAGTGACCTCATCTAAACCAGGAGAGACGGTAACCTCACCTAATTTCCACACCTCATCTCTTATCTGCGTAAACATCTCCCGACACTTTAAGTCCTCAAGGGTTTGTAAAAGGGGTTTAATTTTTTCTACTTTCTCTATTCTCTGTCGTTCCTGTTCTTCTGTTAGTTTCCTTTGCGTCTCGTTTTGTGCCCGGGCCTCCTCTTGTTTACGTCTTTCAATTTTTTCCTGCCAGCTCATATTTATCTCCAATAATACCCGCAACAATGCGGGCAGATTTAATAAACAAGTTTATAGTATCACAATATGTCAAGGAAATGAGGAAAATAGCCCCTAAAGAGGAATTCCGAGGCTGTACTCAACAACCTCCCCGC
Organism: bacterium (Candidatus Gribaldobacteria) CG07_land_8_20_14_0_80_33_18; assembly: GCA_002779425.1. Lineage (GTDB taxonomy): Bacteria > Patescibacteriota > Minisyncoccia > Minisyncoccales > CG1-02-41-26. Next base: position 928 of record PEWP01000038.1, read on the forward strand.
AATCTCCACTTGACAAATTGAAATTGCAGGCAAGTAAAACTTTAGAAAACTACTATAAATCAACACCTAAAATAGTATTTTTTGTCCCTGTATAATCTCTAGAAATCAAAAAATAGTCTTTCAACCCAAGAGGACTTGCTGTCTTACCCAACCTTTTTAAATCGCGAAAATCTGGTTTCAGTTTGACCTCAAAGCCAATCTCTTCGTTTAAAATAAAATCTATTTCCGCCCCTTTTCTTTTCTGGTAATAATTTACCTTCCCATGCCGGCTTAATTCACGAAAAACAGCGTTCTCAAAAATTACCCCCTCATCGTTAACTCCCAAATAATTTAAAATTCCTGTATCACAGAAATAAACTTTTCTTGCTCCGCTTACCTCCCTGTCAGTATTCAAAGAGAAAGGGCTTACTAAAAAAATAAAGTAAGTTTTCTCCAAGAAAGAAAGGTAATTATAAACTGTTTCTCTGGAAACTCCTATCTCCGACGAAATTTTACTGATATCAACCTTAGAACCCGTTCTTTTCGCCAAAAGTAAAAGAAGATCTCTTAACTTGCTTAAATCTTTAAAATCAGATAGATTTTTAACATCTTTTTCAAAATAAGATTTAAAAATATCCTCAAGCAGTACTTTCTTTCTCTCTCTATCTTTTTCGACAACAACTCCGGGAAATCCTCCAAAAAATAAATATTCTTCATAGAGACCTTTGTTAAGTTCAAAGGCAAGACTGTTTTTCTTCTCCGCCAGAGCGGAAAAATCTAATTCCGCTTGTTTCCCAACTTTTTTGTCTTTAAACATTAAAAACTCACTAAAATTCAGAGGAAAAAGTTCGTAAACTACTTTCCGCCCCGCTAAAGATTCTGAAAATAAATTTTTAAGATAAAACGAAGACGATCCGGTTAGAAAAAACTTTACGGAATAATGATCAAATAAGTATTTTACCGCTTTCACGATTGGAGGAAATACCTGCACCTCATCTAAGAACAAAAATGTTTTGGCGGTGTTGTCAATCCCGAATTTATCTAAATTATGCCAAATATTATCATAATTTACCTCCTCAAAAATTTTTTGATTAAGAGGGTTTTCCAAATCCAAATATAATTTGTTTTTTGACTCGACTTGCTCAAAAACCTGATTCATTAAAGTTGTTTTCCCTGTTCTTCTCATGCCTGTTAAAACCACTATTTCAGGCGTGTCAATTTCTTTAATTAGCTTACTTGAAAGGGTACGATTAAATATCATTATCTTAAAGTAACACTATATTCCCGTTTTGTCAAGTAGTATCTTACAATATTGTTACTATTTTGTAAGTTACAACTCTCTCAATCGGCCGAAATCAAGTCCGGAAAACAACTATAGGCATTTCAATTTGAAATTTGAAATTTAAAATTTTTAATCAATATTTAAAAACTAAATTTATTAATTTTAAATAGAACTGAAAATATATTGTTATTGAGACTAACTTAGAGACATTTTGATGCTATGGCATAATTTTGTCCCTGATCCCCTGATAGTTTAATCTAAAGAGAAATTTCGAGGCCGGGTTTGGTAATTTTAGAAGCTAAACAGTTAGCTTCGGTAAAGTCCTTCTTTTAAATTCTGCCATTTTATGAACATTCAAATTCAATTCGTCAATTTTGGTTGTACTTTTGACTTTTTCAACAATAACTCTTAATAAATTTTCTGATTGAAATTTTCTTGCGTGTTGTCCTAATTTTTTAAAATCAAAACCTTCCAAAGAAAAAAGACTAACTAAATCAATTAAGTCTTTTCTCCCTTTAACTGAATTTTTTCTTTCCAACAAAGCTTTTGCTTTTAAAAGAGCCAGAATCTCAACATCAGGCACTTTAAAATTCTCAAGCATGGTTGTCAGCTTTATTACCTCATCCGCCGGTAAACCCAGTTCCG
>PEWP01000043.1 GCA_002779425.1 bacterium (Candidatus Gribaldobacteria) CG07_land_8_20_14_0_80_33_18
TCAAAAAAATTTATTGTTTCTTCGGTTCCAAATCTAGAAAAAGCTGAAAAAAGAAATTCTCCATTTTTCCCAAATTTATTTATAAATTCTCTTGGTTTATCTGTTTTGTTAGTAATGTTACATCGCCCCTTTCCTGTAATTAAAAGCTTTCTTCCGAGATTTTTATTTTTTTCAACCAAAATAACGCGAGCTCCAAGTTCACCCGCTCTTCCCGCCGCAATCATTCCAGCGGGCCCTCCCCCAATTATCGCTGCATCATATTTCATATTTTTCTAAAATTAAATCATTAAGTATTTTTCTGACAAGTTCAATGCTGTCCCAATCAAATATGGAAATCGGCGTTGCATTTTTATTCAATTTTTTAAGTTTCTCTGCCACTTCAGCAACAATATCGGGAGAAACCGCGTCTTTTTTACTTATAAAAAGATATTCCGGTTTTTCCAGAAGCAATTTATTGTATGCCCCTAACTCGCCACGGACTGTTTTGTAATCAACCACCGAATCAATAGAATCTGCGGCAACAAAATGAAATAGAATCTTCGTACGCTCTATATGCCGCAAAAATTTAATGCCAAGACCTTTGCCTTTGGACGCACCCTCAATAAGTCCAGGGATATCAGCAAGTATCAAATCGTAATACGCACCCAAATTCGGTTCCAAGGTCGTGAATGAATAATTTGCCACTTTGCTTTTGGCATTGGTCAACTCATTAAGTAAGCTTGATTTACCGACATTAGGTAATCCTATAAATCCCACATCGGCAATCAGTTTTAATTCAAAGCGGACTTCAAACGATTCTCCCGGCTCCCCGTATTCAAATTCTTTCGGCGTTGTATTGATTGCCGACCGAAAATGAAAATTCCCCTTTCCTCCGCGTCCGCCACGGGCAAATAATATTCGCTGGCCAATTTTTGTTATCTCAAGGTCTTCATTTATTTTTAAATTATGTACTACTGTTCCGACGGGAACGAGTAAAACTAAGTCCTCCGCGTTGTTGCCGTCACGAAATTGCGAACGGCCATCCTGTCCGTCTTTGGCCTTAATTTCTTTTTTAAAACGGAATTGATTTAACGCGCTCAAATCAGAAACTCCTTCAACATAAATACTGCCGCCCCTGCCGCCGCTGCCGCCCACCGGACCCAAAGACATTAAATTTTTATTAAAAGACACGGCTCCCTTTCCGCCGCTCCCCGCCACTGCGCGTATTTTTACATCATCAATAAGCATATTTTGTCAGTATAAACTATTTTAATCCGTATTAAAAATCAAATCCCGCCGGAAGCGGGACCTGATTTTCATTTATTTGATTTTACAAAATAAATTCTTAAATGCGGGCTACGTTTGTTGCGTTGGGCCCTTTTGGAGAATCTGTCTTCTCAAAAGACACTCTATCGCCTACTTTTAATTCTTCGTAGGTTACACCCTTTAGCTCATTCTTGTGAAAAAACAAATCTTTTTCTTCGCCCTCAACGGTAATAAATCCAAATCCTTTATCTGTAAGGTTTTTAATTGTTCCTTCCATGATTATGGTTAAATATAAATTAATTTAATTAATATTTTAAGGTTTTATCCTAAAGTTTAGTTTTCCGACAAAACTCGACTAAATTTTATTAGACAACTATCTTATGTGAATAATATTAACATCTAAAAATCAATCAGTCAACCTAAAGAAATTAAGGTTTGAGATTCTGCTCCGCGGGCTGGAGACTGTTAGAACCTGTTTAGTAAATTTATCTACTTAAAAAACCACAATTTCTTTCTATTATTCTTAGAGCGGACTTATGGAGTTTCTCTTTCGAAGTAGAAAAACAGAGGTTTTTTAAGATTACAGGTTTATACCCTGAATCAAATAAATCATAAGTAGTCGCTAAAACACAACAATCGGTATCAAAACCGCAAATATCTACCTGCTTAATCTTATACTTCCTCAATTTTCTCTTAACTTGAGGGGCTTTGAGTAAAGAGTAAGTATTTCTAAAAATTATCTTAGAATTATCAACTAAATTAGAAAGTTCATTAATAATCTCAGTCTCTTTTCTCTTATTACATCCTCTCCACTTAAAAATTCTCCAAAGAGAAGATTCGGAATCATTTTTAAAAACTGTGAAAATAATTAAAGAATACTTATTTTTATTCTTTTTAATATAATTACTTATTTTTCTCGCAATTGATTTCGTCTTTTTATTCTCAAAAAACTTTTGAACATCAATTGCAAATAGTGCTTTATTCATATCTCAATTCTACCAAAAAACCGCCTCCGCCGAAAGGCGGATTGGCGATAAAGAATTGCCCAGCGATGGGCTTCTTTGTAATTGTGGTTTAATCCCACAATTTATAAACCGAATGCTCTCCAATAGAATGGAACCAAACTGTATTCGAATTAACTAATTCAAAAATAATTCGATATCTTTGATTCACCGAAAAAGAAAGAAACCCCTTAAGGTTTCCTTTTAGTTTATGAGTTTTAAGTTTTGGGTCAAAAAGATTTTTTCGAAAGATCTGCTCTTTCTTCTCGGCAATTTTCTTAACCCTTAATGGTAATTTCTGATATTCACGAGCAAATTTACTCGAATAGAAAATCTTCATGTAAATAAAAACAGAATTATCGTAAGTCTTTCAATGATCTCAAAAGTTTTGTCTTGCCAGAAGCAAGTTCTTTTCGGCTTTCTGCTAATTCTCGGAGAATTTTGCCTTCGATCCAAAGACGTAAAAGCTCACGAAAAAACTCGCTCTTAGTAGCATATTTACCTTTCTTTACTAATTCTTCTACAGACCTGTTTAACTCTTTGGGTAGTGATATATTAATTACTTCTCGCATATTTTTGTAATAATTTGTATTACACTATATTAGCATGCCATATATCCTTGTCAAGTCTGGCTCTCTAGCGGACGATTTTAGAACCTTCTGTTAATCTTTTTTTCCATATTAATTACTTTATTCTACCAAAAAACCGCCTCTTTGGCAATTCAGTTTATAAAAAGATTTTCCGAACAAATGGCCTTGTTTATAAAAACTTTTGCTCCGCGGGTAGGATTCGAACCTACAACCTAGTGCTTACACCTAATCCTAATGTTTCCAAAAGGGGTGGACTATATCTTCACCATATCCTACCTACAGGCAGAATTTAGGTGTTCCGGTATCTAGTCTCTACGGCGTCCCCGCTGAAAGCGGGTTCCCACGGTGTTGCCCTAAATGGGGTTCACCGTTATCCCGGAATGTTCATTCCAAAATTTCTTTTGGAAGCTGCAATAAAGTTTACAGGCACCCGCGCTACCATTGCGCCACCGCGGAATATACTTTATTTTAATTGAATATTTAAAATAATCAATAATCTTTTACTTTTTCCAAAGTTTCCATTTTGCGCATTCGCTCTAATGCTTTTGCCTGAATTTGTCTAATTCTTTCCCGGGTAACATTAAATTTTTTCCCCACTTCTTCTAAGGTGTGAGGAGTACCATCATTTAACCCGAATCTCATTGCTAAAACTTCTCTTTCTCTTGGCGTAAGTTCGCTGCTAATTTCAGCTAATCGTTTTTTTAAAAGATTTTGAGCTGCCTTTGTCAAAGGAGAAGGAGTTTTTTCATCTTCAATAAATTCGGCTAAAGTACTATCTTTTTCGTCTTTCCCTACCGGTGTTTCCAAGGAAACGGCTTTTTGTCTAATCTGTTCAATATGATGAATTTTTTCTACTTCTATTTCCATTTCAGAAGCAATTTCTTCTGGTAAAGGTATCCTCCCCAAACTTTGCAAAAGTCTTCTCTTGGCGTTTTCATATTTAGTCAAAGTTTCTATCATATGAACAGGAATCCGAATAGTTCTTGCCTGATCGGCTAAAGCTCTGGTAATCGCCTGTCTTATCCACCAAGTACCATAAGTAGAAAACTTATATCCTCTCCTCCAATCAAATTTTTCCGCTGCCCGATTAAGACCTAAATTTCCTTCTTGAATTAAATCAAGTAAAGTTAAATTGGGAGAACGGCCAATATATTTTTGAGCAATAGAAACAACTAATCGTAAATTTGCTTCAATTAATTTCTTCTTAGCCTCTTTATCTTTTTTTTCAATTCTTTTTGCCAATTCTTTTTCTTCTTTAGCTGTTAACATCGGAGTTTGACCAATCTCTTTAAGATACATTTGAATTGGATCAATCTTCCCTTCACGAACTAATTTTTCAATTTTTTTTGGTTTAAGCTCTATTTCTAAAAATTCTTTTCTTTCTTTAACCTCTATCCCTTTTTCTTCTAAAATCTGAAAAAGATTCTCCAAACCTTTAATATCTTTTTCTATTTTTGGAAAATAATCTAAGACCTCATCATAAGTAATAAAACCGCGCTCTTTTCCTTTTTTAATGAGAGCCTTGATTTTTTCTTCTAAAAAAATTTTTTTTCTTCTCTTCCGTGATTTCTTCAATCGAATTTTCTTTCTTCTTCTAACTTTCCTTCTTTTTTTAACTATATTTCTTTTTTTTCTTTTTTTAATTTTTTTTCTTTTTGTCATAGTTAACCTATTAACTTTTTGGCTTTTTGGTTAAATTCTTCCATTAATTTTTTAATTTTCTTTTGGTCGCCTTCTTCCTCGGCTCGACTAATGGCTTTTGATATTTCTTCAAGATCATTTCTTCGTTGAAGAACAATTAATTCATTTAAGCAAATTTTAATTTCGTCGTCTGAATCTTGGTCAATTTCTGCCCGTAATAAAGCAAAATTCAAAGTATCTTTCCAATCCGGGTTTTCCATCTTCTCCAATTCCTTAACTTCTTTTCCCTTTTTTAAATAAAGTAAAATTTCTTTAACTTTTGACGAGAAAAAAGAAAGAATTTCTTTATCAATCATTTCTAGATTCTTCTTAGTTTTTAAGATTAAAGAAAGAATTTTCTCTTCTATTAATTCCTTTCTTGATTTTTCAATAATTTCACTTTTATTCTCCTCAATTTCTGAAACATTTTGCTCTTTAATTGAAATTCTGTTAAATTCTTCAACCACTATCTCTTCCGGCACTTTGAATCTTTTAGCTAATTCGTTTAACCAGTGAGATTGTAAAATTTTATTTGGGATTCTTTTTATTATTGGTAAAAGAATTTTTGAAATTTCTTTTTTCCCCTCCGGTCTTTTTGAATCAAATTTAGAAAAAGTTGTCTCAAAATAAAATTCGAGAATTGATTTTGCTTTTTCTACCGATTCTTCCCACAATTTTTTATTTTCAAAAATAAGTTCGGCCGGGTCTTTCTCTTTAGGCAAAATTATCACTTTTATTTCAAAATCTTCTTTTTGGGCTAAATCAATTCCCCGCTGTGTTGCGAAATCGCCAGCTACATCCATATCAAAACAAATTAAAAGATTGGCAGAATAACGTTTTAAAATTTTTAATTGATAAGGAGTTAAAGCGGTACCACTTACTGCTATTGTATTCTTATAACCGACTTGATGGTTTAAAATTGTATCGGTGTATCCCTCAACCAAAATACAACTGTCTTTTTTTCTTATTTCCATTTTAGCAAAATTTAAACCATATAAAACTCTACTTTTGTCATAAAGTAAAGTATTGGGAGTATTAATATATTTTGCAATATCTTCCTTTTCGGTCTCTTTAAAAACTCGGCCGCCAAAGCCAATTACTTGAGAATTTAAATCAAAAATCGGAAAAATTATTCGACCCCGGAAACGATCATAAGGATTTTCTGTTTTTTCTGATTCTACGGCTAAACCAGCTTTAATCACCTCTTCCCGATTATATCCTTTTGATACTAAAAAATCAGATAATCCTTGCCAAGTATCAGGTGAATAACCTATTCTCCACTGTTTAATACTTTCTTCGTTTATTCCTCGTTTTATTAGATAGTTTTTTGCTTCTTGGCCTATTTTTGATTCAAGCTGTTTTTCAAAAAAACGGCAAGCAAGTTCACAGATTTCATATAATCTCTGCCTTTCAGTTCGCCAGCTGGCGGATTCGGGCCTCATTGGTTTTAATTCCACCCCCGCTCTTTTCGCTAAAATTCTTAGAGCATCGCCAAATTCCACACCTTCAATTTTCATTATAAACTTGAAAATATCGCCTCCGACCGAACATCCGAAGCAATGCCAAATTTGTCTAACAGACGAAACAAAAAATGATGGTTTCTTCTCGGAATGAAAAGGACAAAGCGCCCGATAATTTACTCCAGCTTTCTGAAGTTTAATATAACTTCCAATTACCTCAACAATGTCAAGGCGAGATTTAATTTCTTCAATCGGATTTAACATATCCGATTATTTAATAGCATATTCATCAATATTCATCAATATAACTGTATTGACATAACTTTTAAAGAAAAGGTATAATTATTTCAGTCCGTCAGCAGTAACGGATTTTTAAAATGCCTATTAATTTACAAGTGAATCGACGGGTAGCAATGTTCAGCATCCATTCTGATCCTTTAGCTTGTTTAGGAAGCCAACAAGCAGGCGGACAAAATATTTATGTAAGATCTTTAGCAAAAGAGTTAGGGAAGTTAGGATGGAAAGTAGATATTTTTACGCGCTGGGATACACCTCATAAAAAACAAATCGCCCACATTGATAAAAACTGTCGAGTAATCAGATTAAAAGGCGGAGAGATTGGATATCTTCCAAGAGAAAAACTAATAGAAATACTGCCTGAAATTTATCAGGGTTTTTTAAAATTTATAAACTACAAAAATTTTTATGATTTATTTCATGGTCATTATTGGGATGGCGGTTGGGTTGCAAAAGAAGCTCAGCTTCAGTTTAAAAAACCATTGATTGTAAATTTTCACTCTTTGGGAATGATAAAACAGGAAACAAAAAAACGACTTTTAAAAAAACAAAATGAATACGAATATTTTGTTAAACGGCTTAATATTGAAAATGAAATAATAAAAAACTCTTCAGTAATAATAAGCTTAGCTGAAAGCGAAAAAGAAGATTTAATTAAACTCTATGGTTGTAATCCAGAAAAATGCGCTGTTGTTCCAGGAGGAGTAGATTTAAAACAATGGGGGGAAATTGAAAAATCAAAAGCGAGAGAATTAATAAAGATGAATAACAAAAATTTTGTTCTTCTTTATGTCGGCAGATTGGAGTGGCGAAAGGGAATTGGGACTCTCATTGCAGCCACAAGCCTATTAAAGAAAGAAATTTTAAAACTTAAAGTTTTAATTATTGGCGGCCAAATTTTTGGCAAAGAAAAAAATCCGGACGATGTTAAAGAATATGAAAGATTAAAATCAACGGCTAAAAAAGAAGAACTTGATGATATTGTTCGTTTTGTGGGTAGAGTTCAACATTCGAGATTACCTATTTTTTATTCAGCAGCTGATATTTTTGTCATTCCTTCGTATTATGAACCATTTGGACTGGTAACTTTGGAAGCAATGGCTTCTAAAGTTCCAGTTGTCGCTTCCAATGTAGGCGGATTAGCTAAAATAATTGAAAATGGAAAAACCGGACTTTTATTTGAACCAAGAAATCCAGTTGCTCTCAAAGAAAAAATTTTATCAATTTATAATTCCAAGGATTTAAAAGAAAATTTAATCAGCGCGGCTTATAAAAAAGTTCAGGGTTATTCCTGGGGAAATATGGTAATAAAAGTTAATGAGATTTATAATAAATTAATATGCTGAAAATAGCACTCATTGCGCCTTTAGAAGAATCAATTCCTCCAAAAAAATATGGGGGAACTGAACTCATCGTTTCTCTTTTAGCCGAGGGTTTAATAAAAAAAGGACATAAAGTTTATCTTTTCGCCTCTGGTGATTCAAAAACAAAAGCAAATTTAATTCCAATTTTTAAACGAGCGCTCAGAAAAGAAAAATTTTGCCAGGATTTAAAAATTCGGGAGGCGTTAAAATTTATCGGAGTTGGTAAAATTGTAAATAAATTAAAACGGATTAAAGTTGATATAATTCATAATCATCTGGGCTGGCGTTTTTTGCCTTTTGCCGAACAATTTAAATCGCCCACAATTACCACGCTTCACGGCCCTCTTGATTCCCATTATTCAAAATTTATCTATTCTAAATTTAAAGATTATCATTTTGTCAGTATTTCCAATTCTCAAAGAAAACCGCTTAAACTGAACTATCTGGCTACAGTTTATAACGGCATTGATATTTCCCAATTTGATTTCAATTCATTTCCCAAAGGGAATTATTTGGCTTTTTTAGGAAGAATGTCGCCGGAAAAAGGACCGCTGGAAGCAATAAAAATCGCTAAAAAAACGAAACTAAAACTGAAAATGGCGGCTAAAATTGATGTTGTTGATAAAGAATATTTTGAAAAATCTATTAAGCCTTTAATTGATAAGAAACAAATTGAGTTTATTGGCGAGATCGGGCCTAAAGAAAAAAACAATTTTTTGAAAAACGCAACTGCGTTGCTTTGTCCTCTTCAGTGGGAAGAACCTTTTGGTTTGTTTATGGCGGAAGCAATGGCTTGTGGAACGCCAGTAATTGTTTTAAATCGCGGCTCAGCCAAAGAAGTAGTAAAAGATAAAAAAACTGGCTTTGTTGTTGATAGCCTTGATGACATGGCAAAAGCAATAAAAAATATAAATCAAATCAAAAGAGAAAATTGCCGAAAATGGGTAGAAGAAAAATTTACAGCCGAGAAAATGGTAAACGAATACGAGAAAGTATATTACAAAATTTTATAATCCTTTATCTTTAAAAAAGTTTGTTTCCGCATTCGCCGCAAAAACGAGTACCGACTGGATTTTTCGCTCCGCATTTTTGACAAATGATCATCCCTAAAGTAGCCCCGCAGTTTATACAGAATTTGCCAACTCCGGCTGGTTTTCCGCAAACCGGACTGCGAATTTTGAAATCCAATCGCTCGGGCGGGCAAAAAGGAAGGGGGTTGAGGGGAAGGAATTTTTGCCTGCCCTCGCTTTTCCGCCGCCGCCGAATTTCGTGCCAGTGAAACTGGCGCGCTGCCAGATTATTCTAAACAATCCCACTATTTCTGATCTGGTATAGATTTTTCAACTAGTTACTTCGTCGTTAAGAAACTATACCAAGGTAGGCGTTCCGTTAGCACATTGCCATTTGCGGCATCCGCGGCGACGGTCTTTTGAATATTAAACGGAATAAACCCGAAGAGTTTTCGGCGTTCTTCGATTTTCATATTATAGACTGCCTTTGTATTTTCTTCTTTCAGTTCAATGGTTTGGGGCGTAATGCCGAGCTTCTCCGCTACCTCGCTTGCGGACATTTTCACTTCAACGCCACCAACGCTTAATACATTTTCTTTAATCACGACTTCGTCCGTTTTTATTTCCAAACTCTTATCGCGGATAAGCACTTGACTTGCCGTGGGTTCAACGCTCACCGGCCTATCTCCCACATTGACAAGTATTTTCTTCTCCGTAGTTTTCACCGCTATATTATCGGCTTTGATTTCCCCCCGGCTTACTTTCACTTCTGTCGCTAAAGTATTCAACTCGCTTACCTCCAACTCTTTCCTGCTTTTTATGAGATTGGCAATAAGCCCGTCTATTTCATCTCTCAACGCTTTAAGTTCTTCTATTTGTTTTTCTTCCCCTTTTGCGGAGGCGGTTTTTTCAAGTCTGGTTTTATAGTAAGCGCTGATTTCCTGCCCCGATTCAACAACTACCGGCTTTATTGTTTCCGTGGCGGATACCGAACCCGTTATCGCGGTTCCAGGCGCGGTAATTGTTCCGCTTTGATTACTGCATTGCGCTTTTACTTTTTCAAGACCAAGCGAAAGGTCTTTCAATATTTTTTCAATTTCTTCTCGCGAGAAGCCATCTTTTTTTAGATCAACATCGCTGGAATTGCTAAGTTTTTTATAATAGACGATTTTATTTTCCCATTGCGCGACTTCATCGCAACGATTCACCAGCACGGTAATCGGTTTGTCTATTGCTATAGGTGGAGCCAATGGCACTGGCCGCGAAGTCGTCGTTGGTTGCGGAGCATTAGCGCATTCTCTTCGTTGTTTTTCAATTTCCTGTTTTAATGCGATTATTTTCTTAGTTATTTCTTCCGCTCTTGCCTTGTCGGATTCCGCTTTTTGCAGTTTCAAAATAAGCTGATCATATTCCTGCATTAAATTGTCGCTGATATAACACACGGAAGTCGGTTTTGCTGTTGCTGTTGGCGCTGACGCTGGCAATGGCAGGGGCTTTGGAATAATATTCGGCTCTTTTCCGGTTGAACAACGATTTACGCATACCTCTTTCGCGTATTGTTGCCAAGTTTCAGAAGATTTGCATGAAGTTGCATCTCCCAAAGTGGTTTCGTAACCGTCATAGCATTGAACATAAGCATTTTTGAACGCCCCAATACCGCAATCATTATTGACAACAAAAGTATTCACGCCGCATTTTATGGGCATCGGCGAGACGGCGGTTGTCTGCGGAGAAGTAATATTCATTGTAGACGGAGCCGGAGCATTTGAAGTTTGTGCCAACCCGATAGCGGGAGACATTATCAAACCAACGATAAATAAAATTGTTACGATTTTCATGTTGTTGTTTTTAAAAATTAATTAAAGTTAATTTATTATACACGACCTTGGTTATAGTTTACCACGCCCCCAACGCCGTTTGCAATACTTTCGTTTATTTTATCAGTTCATCAGCCGAAACACCAAGCGCAACGGCTAACTTTTGAATTGTCGCAAGCGTGGGATTTCTCCTTCCTCGCTCTAGACCACTAATATACGACCTGTGAACGTCTAATTTTCTAGCTATTGCGCCTTGCGACAATTTTTTAGCGGCTCTTATCCGCTTTAAATTTTGACCGAGTTTTGTTGATATTTCGACCATAAAGTTACTAACATTATATCGCTTGTTGCATTATTGGGCAATGTTGTATTATAATGATACATATGCAATGTGGTACTAATTTATGTTTATGTTTTTCTTGGCGGCGCATTTCGCAAAGCGAAATACGAAAAATTGCGGCGGCGAAAAAAGAAGCGGCGAAAGCGAGGGCGGGCAAAAATTCCTTCCCCCCCAACCCCCTTCCTTTTTGCCCGCCCGAGCGATTGGATTTTAAAATTCGGAATTCGGATTTTCGTCAAAA
>PEWP01000014.1 GCA_002779425.1 bacterium (Candidatus Gribaldobacteria) CG07_land_8_20_14_0_80_33_18
TAAATCAGCTAAGAAAGCTTTACGACAAAATTTAAGAAGGAAGAAAAGAAATTTAGCAACCGAGAATAAAATAAAAAACCTCGTTAAAAAGGTGAAAAAAATAATTTCTGCTAAGAAAATTGAGGAAGCAAAAAAGCTTTTACCAATAATCTATAAGACATTGGATAAAGCAGCGAAACTTGGAATAATTAAGAAAAATACTGCTGATAGAAAAAAATCAAGAATCAGTAAATTATTAAACAGGAAGTTCGAGAATTAAATTCTCCAAGCCTTTTTCAGCAGTAACTTTGCCAGTTTTAATTTCAAAATCAAGTTCAAAAATTTTTTGATAGATTTTTTTAAGATCTTCTAATCTAAATCTCTGCGTCTGATAAAAATTTTTTTTTGCTTCATAGGGATGGAGTTCTGAAGCAAAATTAGAATCAGACTTTAAAAGCAAAAGGTTTCTGAATTGACGGGTTATCATTGACAAAAGATAAAGAGGATTATCTCCTTTTTTTAAATGTCTTTCAATTAACTTTAATGCCTCTTTTTTATTGCCTAAAGAAATAGCATCCATAGTTTTAAAAATAGCCGTCTCAATCTTTGGTTGAACTAATTTTTTAATATCCGATGGAGCTATTTCTTTTTCTTTTCTCTTATAATCGCTTAATTTTTTGATTTCATTTTTCATCCGCCATAAGTCATTACCAACAAAATCAATTAATAATTTTATTCCTTCATCCGAAATTGCAATCTTTTCTTTCTCAAATTCTTTTTTTATCCAATTTATTAATTGAATCCCCGTCAGAGGCCTAAATTCTTGAAATTTTGAATATTTTTTTAATAAAAAAAGTTTATCTTTTGGTTCCCTTTCTTTATTTTCATAATTTTCATAAATTATTACTCCGTCAGCAGAATCAGCAATTTTTTTGAGTTTTTTTAAAAAAAATTCAAGAAAGGTTTGGTTAGAAAAAATATTATTTAAAATAAACAATTTCTTTTTATTGAATAGAGAACATTGAGAAAACTTTTCCCAAAATTCTTCAAAATTTAAATCTTTACCCTCGGAAAATTCTAAATTCAGTCCACTCTTGTGGATTTTTTTGTAGTGGTCAACGATTTCATTTAATTTCTGCCGAGACCTAAAAGTATCTGAACCATATAAAAATATAATCATAAGGTTTGACAGTTTGGACAAAAATGAGCGCTTCGCCCTCCTAATTTTAATCGTTTAATTTTTGTGCCGCACCGGCTACAAGATTCCTCTTCTTTTCGATAAACTTTAAGGACTCTTCCAAATTCTCCTTTTTCACCGCTGGGAAGACGATAATCGGAAATGGAACTACCCTGTAATTCAATTGCCTTTTTAAGGATTTTTTGGCTCGCTTGGTAAATTCCTTCTAATTCTTTATCTTTTAATTTTGCTGTTTTTTTAAAAGGATGAATTTTTGCCTCAAATAAAATTTCATCCGAATAAATATTTCCAATTCCGGCAATAACATTTTGGTCCATTAAAATTTGTTTTATTTTACCTTTTTTCTTTTTTAATCTTTCTTTAAATTCTTTTAAGCTAATCTCTAAAGCATCTGGCCCTAAATTTTTAAATTCTTTAGAGTTCTCTAACTCATTTTTATTCCAAAGTTCAACTTTAGCAAATTTCCTTAAATCAGATAGGGCTAACATTTTATCATTATCCAAATAAAATATTAAATGAATATACCGATTAACCGGCTCTTCTAAGGGACCAATAATTTTCGATTTCCAACTGCCCTCCTCACGTTCCCAAATTCCATAGAGGAGATGGCCGGTTAACTTTTGATGAATTAAAAGAGAAAGATTCCCGGAAAGGTCAAAAATAATATTTTTACCAACTCGCCGAATTCTTTGAATTTTTTTTCCTTTGATTTCTTTTTTAAATTGTTCAAACTTCTTAGGCAGTTTTACCTGTCCGCCGAAGCCCTGGCGAAGGCGGATCATTTTGGGGAAATCAGTCCAGATATCAACAAAGGTCCTATTAAGGACCTTTGTTTTTAAATTTCTAATAGTTGTTTCAACTTCGGGCAATTCAGGCATTTATTTAAGGTTTATTCTTACTTTCTCAATAATCTCATTGGGAGTAAAATGGGCTTTTACTAAATAATCTACTGCTCCTAACCGCAGGCCTCTTTCTACATCTTCTCTTTGGCCAAGATTTGAAAGAATAATAACTGGAATCACGGTTAAAACAGGGTCTTCTTTTAATTTAGTTAATACCTCAAATCCATCAACCCCGGGCAGAATTAAATCAAGTAAAATCAAGTTTGGCTTTGTTTCTTTTGCTTTTTCTAATCCTTCTTCTCCATCAATTGCTTCTATAACTTCAAAATTTTCCTGGATTAATTTCCGGGCTATTAATTCCCGTAGAAATTTATCATCTTCAACAATTAATATTTTTTGAGCCATAGATTAACCAATTTGTTTTTTAACCTTTTCAACTACTTCTTGGGGTGCGAATTCTGTTTTAATTAACCAATCTTTTGCCCCCAACTCCTTTATCTTGCTTAATTCTACTGGCTGACCAGAATTGGAAATAATAATAATAGGGATTTTACTCAATTTAGAATCTTTTTTCATTTCCTCCATTACCTCAAACCCTGATTTTTTTGGCATAATAATGTCAAGTAAAAGCAAATCTACCTCTTCTTTATTTAAAATTTCCATTGTTTTTTCACCATCTTCAGCAACAAAAATTTGATAGCCTTCTTCTATCAACTTTTTTTCAA
>PEWP01000049.1:0-1258 GCA_002779425.1 bacterium (Candidatus Gribaldobacteria) CG07_land_8_20_14_0_80_33_18
ATATTTGAAATAACAGGAGGATTATTTGCTCCAGCATTAACACCCACGCTTCCATTAGTTATTGTGACCCCAGGAATCCCAACACTCATATTTGTTATAGTAGAATTCACCCAGATTAAATCAGAAATATTTAATCCAGAGGCCCCAGCACTGACAGCACTAAAATTAATTATCAAGAAAGTTCCTTCATCTGTGTAAACCCCAGGATTTGCAGTTCCGTTTGTAACATTCCTGACATCATATGCATGAATTTTTCCAGAGGACAAAGTATAATTAAATGTGGTAACAGCACCATAGCTGTTTAACATTGTGCCTTCTGTCACAGAATTCACACTCAAAATACCTGAATCGTAATTAATATTATATTCAAGCCCATAAACATCACTCGCTGTGACAGGCGCTCTTCCATTGACATTGACAATAAAATTCTGGCCAAGATTGACTGTCTGCGTATCTGGCTGAATAAAAATTTCATTGGCATTGTAAAGTTTATCCACAGTTAACATGGGGTTTCCAACACTCTTTGAATTTATTGTAGTAGAGGAATTAGTTACTAAAGTTGATATAAAATAATATTCAGGAGGATTACAAAGCCCGCCGCAATCATTCTGCCACTCTGCTGAATTCCATGTTGCAGTTGCAGTGTTTCCAGAAAAAGCCACATTTGAAGGATTTTGTGTAACATTATCATCTCCATTTCCAAGTAGTTCATCAATAATTCCATCATCTTCCCAGACACTGAAATTTAAGGTCTGGCCATCACAATTTGTTCCAGTAACAGTTAAACTCACTTGCTGACCCTCTGTAACACTTGTTGCTGACCAGGTCGCATTTGTCAAAACACAAGGAACAGAAGCCACGTTCACGCTCCCATTATTTATAGTTGGAATAATCACTGCAGCAGAAGCATTCAGGATGCTGCTGTTGACCCATGTGACATTAAACAAACTGATATTAGAAGAACCAACACTAATGGCTGTAAAGTTTAAAATCGCTATTGTTCCTGTTCCATTTATTCCTGGACTTGAATCTGCATATGTTGTGTTTCTTGCATTGTAGATATCATCAGCAAGTCCAGAACCAAAAGATGAATAATTAAAAATAGTTACTCTCCCGTCACTAGACAAAAAAGCACCTTCAGAAACAGAAGATAGAGTTAGCACAGCTGGATCATAATTAACATCAAATTGGATAGAATGCAAATCAGATGTTGAAGTTGTTGCATTGATTCTAATCTGAAAATTATCTCCTGTATTCG
>PEWP01000049.1:1354-2635 GCA_002779425.1 bacterium (Candidatus Gribaldobacteria) CG07_land_8_20_14_0_80_33_18
TTTTCAGAAATTCTCTATCAACCCAGGGACACTGACCAAAGGGGAAAAAGGATTCATTTTCTACCTGCCATCTTTCTATTGAGCTGGAATCTCGATAGCGCAAGACAAATTTTTCAAGAAGAGCTAAAATTCTTTCTTGTTGCTGAGATTTTCCTAAATTTTTTGCCCATTCAGGAATATGGCACTCTGGCCAACGGGGAACTTTCATCCCTATTATTAAAAGAGTTTTAGCTCCCCGTTTTTCAGCTTCGGCTATCTGCCAATCTAAATCGTCAAAATTATATTCTCCTTCTCCTGGCTCAACTAAATCCCAATGGGTAATAATTCTCAAATTCTTTGCTCTTAAATCATCGAGTAAAGCTAAATAAGTTTCTTTCCACGAAATCCCTAAATCTTTGGCATGTTTCTGGGAAAAAGTTACCCCGAAGATTATTTCTTTTGCCTGGGGCGGCGAACCTACAAAAAAGAAAAGGAAAACAATAAAAATAGTGATTACAATAAAAAATATAATATAAAACATAATCTTTTTCATAGTACATTAAGCCCATGAAATGGGCGCAGATGAAGATGAATTTTTAAATTCATCGCCCTGCTAATAATACCAACCCCCCTCCGATAAGTAAAATTGCGATAATTTTTTGGAAAAGAATTTCCCGGGAGACTTCTTCTTTTAGGATTTTAGGAAATTTTAAAGAAAGGAAAAGCGTAAAAATTAAAACAAAAACATATTTTACTCCTTCTAAAGCATTGATTATTCCTAAGTAAACAAAAGGGGCTAAGGCTATTGCCCAATTTTGCAAGATAAAACCGCTAGCTGAGGCTACTTCATTTGGGAAGAAAATAACCCATGTTTTTCTTTGGATAAATTTGGGGCGGCCAAAAATATCTTCTTTAACTTCTTTTGAAAAAAGGAGGCTTAAAGCTGCCATAAATGCTCCAATTCTGGTCCAAATAAACCCGCTGATAAATGGCTGTTCTAAATAAACAAGTTTCGCTAGTACAAAATATAAAGCGAAAAAGAAAGCAGAAAGTATGGCAATTTTAATATTCGTTAGGGTGATAGTTTTTTTCTTTTGCCAAGTAATCAAAAGAGTTCCAAAAATAAGTAAAACAAATGCGGTGATATCTGAGAAAGTTAAAACCTCATTTTGCCCGCTAAGAATAAGGGCGAATCCAAAAGTAAAAATAGGAAGGAGAGCACCCATTGCTGGCATTATCCTTGAAGCTTCAAAGGATTTTAATCCTACTAAAAAAATAAAAACGCCCAAAATGTGGCATACG
>PEWP01000035.1:0-534 GCA_002779425.1 bacterium (Candidatus Gribaldobacteria) CG07_land_8_20_14_0_80_33_18
TCAAGAAATAGTGGCAGGGTAGGGTAAAATATGATAAACTAAGCTTGCGGGTTCAAGTCTGGGATATAAATATATTCATTTTGTCGCTGGATAATGGTTCTAACATCGTCCACGATGCCCCGTAGAAATCCCCCGACCCCCGCTCCAGACACCTTTGGTTCCTGGCGGTTGGTCTTTGGCTTCCCTGTTTTTCCACCACGGGGGATTCTTAAAAAATTTTGGAGGGGTACCGAAGCGGTTATAACGGGACGGTCTTGAAAACCGTTTGGGGCGGAAGCTCCACGTGAGTTCGAATCTCACCCCCTCCGCCTTCGCCTCGCCGAAGCTCGGCTTCGGCGTGATAAAATCCGCCAAGACGAGCGAAGGCGGGCAGATAATGATATGTATTATGTCTATAGTCTAAAGTGTAATGATGGTTACTATGTTGGCTGTACCAATGATCTTAAAGGCAGATTAAAAAGACATCAAAAGGGGCAGGTTCCGGCTACGGTCGACCATTTACCTGTAAAACTAGATTTCTATTTTGCGGTTCGT
>PEWP01000035.1:549-2456 GCA_002779425.1 bacterium (Candidatus Gribaldobacteria) CG07_land_8_20_14_0_80_33_18
TTTCAATTTGAAAAATACTTAAAGTCCGGCTCTGGTCGCGCTTTTATGAAGAAGCATTTTTTATAAGCCAAGCGTTCAAACTATGGCGAAAATTGCCAAAGCATTGGACCTTTCAATTGAGGAGTTAATAAAATGAAAACACTTTTTACAATCGGAGTTTTAATTGTCCTTGCGATAATCGCAAATTTTGCGGCTGTATTTGTATTAAATATTGCGGGTTTGCCCGGAGCCTTGCTGGCCGGCAAACTAGAGAAAAGAAGTAAGGGACAATTTATTTTTGGCTCTGTTATTTCTGCAATCGGCCAATCATTTGTTTATCTTGCTTACACCGCTTTTATCGTGAACTGGACGATGTTAGCTATTTCGATTCAGGGTGTTGTTTTATTACTTGGCCGATTGCCTTTCTTGCGGTTATAGCCCCTCTTTGGATGAGCTTGATCCGTGCAAGAGTTGAAGATAAGGAAAATAAACATGCAAACCCACAAGTGGAGGCATTACATATAACACTTATTCTGGTTCTAATCGGATTTTTCGTGTTTGCTTTTGTGCCAAAGATCATGGAAGTTATTTATAACTGGGTGCCCTATATCGGGTCTTAATTAAAAAACTATGGGAATTTTGAATTGGTTTTCGAACAACAAGACGCAATCCTCTAAAAATGGCAAAATTACTGCCAAGAAGGTTTTGGATTTTGCAAAAACTTATGAAGAGTTGAAGCCATTTTTTGCTCTCTTCATACATTGCTTCAAATCTATATTAGATAGCGAAAAGGAAATTGAACAGAAAGTACAAGAAATCCAAGCCAAGACACAGCAAAATCTAAAAGAAGACCAACTATTTAAGGAATTATGGATATTGCGATATGTTTGTTTGCATGTGTGGTTTTTTGATCTCAAGCCACCGAAAAGTAAAACGGAATTATCTGATGAACTTTTGGTTATCAATAGTGCACTTAAAAGTGTTTTGAAAGAAAAAGATAAATTAGACTATATGTCTTGGCTTAAAAATGGATTATTTGAATTTGCTGACGGTGAATTAAACTTTAATAGTCTGAAAAGTTTTAGGAAAAATTTTTCAGACAAACTGGCGGACAAGATTCCGCATATTGCGTTTGAGTGCACAGAAGGAAGATTGGGCGGAGAATTACACGACTTTGTTATTGAAATGGTTATGACAACAATTCAAGAAGATCAAAAAGTTTTTAGTATGACTGATGACAATGCCTTAACAGAGGAAGAAGCTCAAAATATAAAAAAAGCGATTGCAGAAATGAGCGAAGCCAGACATAAAGCAGGAGAAGATTTTATGAATTCTCTTGGTTAAAAAGTTAATCCCAAAAAGTAAACCATGACCCATTTGGAATTACAAAAACGAGATTTGTTAATGGAAACGCAAAGGTGTACGGAACTTTTTAATTCGCAAATTTTTACCAATCATCAGCTTTTTACTCAGTCCGCTTTTATTGAAATTTTAGTTCGACTAAATTATATCCTCCAAGAGTTAAGCAAAAAGAACAACAGAGTAGTTTGGGCGGACGATGTTCAAACCGACCAAAATATCAAAGATATCACAGATTTGGTAAATAATTTGCGAAATGCCGCCTGTCATAGCGACAGCCCAAGAAATTACATCAGCAATTCAAGCATAAAATTTGTTTTTAATACTTTTGCAGGAAAGTGTCCGAACGCAGTTAAAATTGGAGAAAGTATTTCATTAGGCAATGAATATCAAGACGACATAGCTTTTTATTACGGAGATAAAAGAATTTATCTTGTGAGGCATATTAAAAAATTGTTGGAAGAGTTGCCTAACGAAATTAACAAGTTAAAATAGATAAGTGGCGCACCAATTTCATTGGCACGAAAAATTGCGGCGGTGAAAAAAGAAGCGGCGAAAGCGAGGGCGGG
>PEWP01000013.1 GCA_002779425.1 bacterium (Candidatus Gribaldobacteria) CG07_land_8_20_14_0_80_33_18
TAAAGATTTGTTAAAAAAGAAAGTTGACGAAGCAATTAAAATTAACCCTTTATGGGAATCAGACCTCAAAAAATTCTTAGAAAGTTAATCGCTCGGTAACGAAATTTCAAAGTACCGACCCTCAAAATCCCAGCGAGATTTTGGGGTCTGTTTTCTCGTCCCGCCACCCCGCTTTTAGCGGGGACCATGCTGGCGGGACTCCGAAGACTACTTTGAAATTTGTTACCTCGCTCCTCTTATTAGTTCGCCTCGCTCTCTTTATAAATTTCGTTTTAAAGCAAAAAGCGTTGGAAATCCCCAACGCCTTATGCCGACATAGATAAAGTTTTACGGTAAAACCGTAAATTTTGCACTCACATTCTGAGTTTAGCAAATTAAAAAGGATTTGTCAATAGTATTTTTTATTTTTTTGATGAGTTTTTCAATATCTTTTTTACTATAAAAATTTTGCAAAGGGAAATTTACAATTCTTTTAGCAAGCTCAATTGTCTGGGGATACTCGCTTAAATTAATTTTATATTCTTTTTGAACTTCTGGATTGAGAATAATGGGCGTATGCCAGATGCGAGTGGCAAATATTTTATCTTTTCTTAAAAGTTTTACAAAGTTATCGCGGTTTAATTTTTTTGGGGCGAGAACCGAAAGATAACAAAAAACATTGTTTTTTTCTTCTTGAACCTCAAAATTTAACTTTTTCAATTCTTCTTGAAAGAACAAAGCAAGTTCAATTCTTTTTGTTAGATTTTTTTCAAAATTTTCTAAGAAGGTAGAAAAGAGATTTGATGAAACATTATTAATTTCAGAAAATCTTTCTTTTTTTTCTTTCTTGAGCATCTTATAAGCGATTTCACCTCCGTATTTTTTGAAAAAATTAGCGAAAAAAGAAAAACAATTTAAAAAAGAAATAAAATCACGAAAACTAAAAAAAGTTTTTTCTAAATCTATTTCCCAATCCAAAGGACAAATTAACATCCCTCCTCGTAAAGTTGGGAATTGTTTATAAAGAGAAATAAAAGAAACATCGCCAAAATTTCCAAGATATTTTTCTTTGTATTTACCTAAAAAAGAATGGGAGCAATCCTCAATTACTTTTAAGTTGTATTTCTTAGCTAAAAATAATATTTTTTCCATATTATTAGCTAAACCATAGGTATGAGAAATTAGGATTGATTTAGTTTTTGGAGTAATTTTCCTTTCAATTTCTTCAATTTTAATATTAAAACTGAAAGGTTCGATGTCTAAAAAAATTGGAGAGATATTATATTTTTTAAAAATTGGATAAAAAATATCGCAGATATAGGCCGGAACTAACATTTCCGAATTTTCTAAATTTAATTTCTCAATTATAATTTTAAAAGCCGTTCTTCCCATATCGGTAAAAACAATCTGTTTTTTGGGAAAATAAAAAGAAAGCTTGTTTTTTAAATCAGGTTTTCTAAAAAAACAAGAAAAAATTTTTAAAAAATTTTTTCCATTTAATTTTATTTGAGGGTGGACGAAATACATTCTTTTATTATATAATGAAACCGGGTCGGGAGGTAGCACTCACAAAAGACATAGAATTGGAGTATAGCTCTCCCGACCCATCCTTTAAATTTAAAATGCAAAATGCAAAGTGCAAAATTAAAGACCAAAATGCAAAATGACAAATCAAAATTCAAAATTAATAGAAAGTTCAAGAAGAATGTTTTATTGAGAGATTATACTACTTTCAAAATTGGAGGACCGGCAAAATACTTTTTTGAAGCAAAAACAGAAGAAGATTTAATAGAAGCAATTAAGTTTGTTTATCAGAAAAAATTGCCTTTTTTTGTTTTAGGAGGAGGAAGTAATATTTTATTTTCTAATGAGGGATTTGAGGGAATGATAATAAGATGTCAAATTTCAAATATTAAATGTCAAAATTCTAAAATTTATACAGAGGCAGGGGTGAAATTAAGCGATTTAGTAAAATTATCATCAGATAAGGGATTGAGCGGTTTAGAATGGGTAGCAGGAATTCCAGGTACAGTGGGAGGGGCGATTTGGGGAAATGCCGGAGCATTTGGAAAATCGATAGCTGATATTATAAAAGAAGTTAAAATTTTTAATGCAAAAGAATTACGAATTAAGAATTATGAATTAAGGGATTGTAAATTTGGCTATCGCGAGAGTATTTTTAAAAAAAATAAAAACTTAATAATTCTTTCTTGTCTTTTAGAGTTAAAGAAAGGTAAAAGAAAAGAAATTAGAAAAAAAATTAAAAAAAATATAGATTATCGTATTAAAAACCATCCCTTGAATTTTTCTTCAGCCGGTTGTGTATTTAAAAATTATGAATCAAGAATCAGGAATCAGGGATTGATGAAAAAGTTTTCAGAACTTAAAGAATTTAACAAAAAGCGTGAAATTCCGGCGGCTTGGTTGATTGAGAAATGTGGTTTGAAAGGAAGAAAAATTGGTGGTGCTCAAGTATCAGAAAAACATGCTAATTTTATTGTTAATTTAAGGAAAGCAAGTTCAAACGATATAATAAAATTAATCAATTTAGTAAAAAAGAAAGTAAAAGAAAAATTTGATATAAAATTAGAAAAAGAAATCCAAATTATTTAAATAGTAAATTATGAAAATTGTTATTAAAGCTACTAATATAAAATTAACTGATGTTTTAGAAAAATATACTATTGAAAAATTGACTGGATTGGAGAAATTTTTGAAACCTGTTTTTGAAAAAACACAATCAGTAATGCATATTGAAATAGGCAAGTTATCAAAGCATCATCGAACGGGCAATATTTTTTATGCCGAAGGTCAGTTATTTTTACCCGGCAAAATTTTACGAGCAGTAGCGGAAAGGAAAAATTTTAAATTAGCCATAGTTGAAATTAAAGATGAACTTCAAAGGCAATTAAAACATATAAAGAGAAAGAAATAGTTAAACGTCAAAGGGGAGAGCGAAGGATTAAAAAAGACCTTAAATTATCTGAAGCAGCCAGATTCTATCGGAAAGGAAGAATTAGAGATGAAGGCTAATCGCTCGGCAAACTGAGTCGCTCGGCAGCGCTGCTTCGAAGTGCACGCCGTCGGCTAATCAGTAAGAAAAGGTTTATTTCCAGCCGCGGCTATTACTCGCCAAGCCTTAAATAGTTTATTTGAAAGCGCAAACTCTATCTCGGGCTTGGCTCCGTAATGCACTTCTCATCAGCCATGCCTCGCTCCTTAATCAGTTTGTCTCGCTCATTTAGAAATTAGTAGATTAGAATATTTATTAGTAGATTAGGATAATATTTATTTATGTTTTTATCTAAACTCTTTGGCGCTTTTTTCAAAGCGCCTAATGAAAAATATTTAGAGAAACTTCAGCCAATTATTGAAAAAATTAATGAACTTGAACCAAAGTTTAAGAGTTTTTCTAAAGAAGAATTAAAGAAAAAAACCAATGAGCTTAAAGATCGATTAAAAAATGGAGAGAGTTTAAATGATGTTCTGGTGGAAGCTTTTGCTTTAGTAAGGGAGGCGGCGAAAAGAACATTAGACCAAAGACATTTTGATGTTCAATTAATGGGTGGAATAGTTTTGCATCAAGGAAAAATCGCTGAAATGAAAACCGGAGAAGGAAAAACTTTAGCCGCTACTTTACCTCTATATTTAAATGCTTTAGAGGAAAAGGGTTGTCATTTAGTTACGGTTAATGATTATTTGACAAGAAGAGACACTGTTTGGATGGGACAAATTTATCACGCGCTCGGTTTGTCAGTTGGTTGTATAGCGCATGAGACAGCATATTTATATGACTCGGAATACAAAAAGCCAGCTGAGGAAAAGGAAAAAACGAGAGATGAATTGGGAGGCTTTTATATTGTTGAAGATTTTTTGAGACCTTGTACCAGAAAAGAGGCGTATTCAGCAGATATTACTTACGGCACTAATAATGAATTTGCTTTTGATTATTTAAGGGATAATATGGTTTTTGATTTAAATCAGCAGGTTCAGAGACCTGCCCGCAATGCTTCGCATAGCGAAGCAGGCGGGGGATTTCACTATGCTATTGTCGATGAGGTCGATTCAATTTTAATTGACGAAGCCAGAACTCCTTTAATTATTTCTCAGCCAGATTTTGAGTCATCTAAGATGTATAAGGATTTTGCAGGAATAATTCCAAAATTGAAAAAAGATTCTGATTATTTAGTAGATGAAAAAAAGAAAGCAGCTACCTTAACTGAGGAGGGGATTAATAAACTGGAGAAAATTTTGGGGGTAGAAAACATCTATCAAGAGAAAGGGATAAAATATCTTCATCATTTAGAACAGGCGCTGCGGGCCCAGGTTTTTTTCGAGCGAGACAGAGATTATATTGTTAAAAATGGCCAGGTAATTATTATTGATGAGTTTACCGGTCGGCTTTTAATGGGTCGGCGATATTCCGGGGGGCTCCATCAAGCGATAGAGGCAAAAGAAAGAGTAGAAGTTCAGGCCGAATCAAAGACTTTATCTACTATTACTTTTCAAAATTATTTCCGGCTTTATAAAAAATTAGGCGGGATGACAGGAACGGCCGCCACCTCAGCCGAAGAATTTGATAAAGTTTATGGTTTAGATGTAATAGTGATTTCAACCAATAAGCCAATGATAAGAAAGGATTTACCCGATAGAATTTATAAAACAGAGAGAGGAAAATATAAAGCACTTATAGAAGAGATTAAAGAAAGACACAAAACAGGCCAGCCTCTTTTAGTGGGGACGAGATCGGTTGAGAGAAATGAATATTTATCTAAATTACTTTCTCGGGAAGGAATTTCTCATCAAATTTTAAATGCCAAGCATCATGAGCAAGAAGGTCAAATTATTGCTCAGACAGGAAGATGGGGAGCTGTGACCATTGCCACAAATATGGCAGGTCGTGGGGTTGACATAATTTTGGGAGGAAATCCTCAAAATCCAGAAGAAGCAAAAAAAATTATTGGTTTGAATGGCCTCCATGTTATTGGCACCGAAAGGCATGAGGCAAGAAGGATTGACAATCAGTTGCGGGGAAGAACAGGGAGACAAGGAGATCCCGGTTCGTCTCAATTTTTTATTTCGTTAGATGATGAATTAATGCGGATTTTTGGCGGAGAAAAAATAAAATCTTTAATGGATACTTTTAAATTTCCAGAAGATGAACCAATTGAATTAAAGATAATTTCAAAAACCATAGAAAATGCCCAAAGCAGGGTGGAAGGATTTAATTTTGATATCAGAAAACATGTTTTAGAATATGATGAAGTAATGAACAAACACCGCGAAACAATTTATAAATTAAGGAAAAGATTATTGGAAGAACCGGAAAAAATTCAAACGGAGCGGAGCATTAAAACTCAAATTTTAGAGATTATTGAAAATGAAATTAAGAGAATTGTTGAGAATTATGAATTGTCAGAAATTTTTGAAGAGATAAAAACAATTTTTCCTTTATCCGAAGAAGCAATACTAAAGATGAAAGAAATGGAGAAAGAAGAAATTTTTAATTATTTAATTAACCTGGCAAAAAAAATCTATGAGCAGAAAGAAGAAAAGGATGGAAAAGAAAATATGAGAATACTTGAGAAGATGGTTTATTTGCGAATCATTGATAGTCTATGGCAAGAACATTTAGAGAACATGGAATATTTAAAGGAGTCGGTTGGTTTACGGGCTTACGGAGGAAGAGATCCTTTGGTTGAATATAAAACCGAAGGCCATAAGATGTTTAAAAATTTACTAACTAACATTAATTTCCATCTTATTCGAACCATTTTCAAGCTGACCTTAACTCTTAAGATATGATAAAATGATTTTATGGGAAAAAAGAAAATAGGCGTTAAATTGATATTTATTTTAATTTTAGTTTTTTTTACTTTTAATTTTGTTTATCCAAAATTTTTGAACCAGTACCTTGGTCTTAATTTTCCAGAAATTCCTTTTAAATTAGGGCTTGATTTGGTAGGCGGCTCGCGTCTCATTTACGAAACTGATTTATCAAAAGTAGAAAAAACAAAAACGGAAGCGCTGAGTGGTTTAAGAGATGTCATTGAAAAAAGGGTTAATATTTTAGGAGTGAGAGAACCCATAGTGAGAATTCAAGAGATTGGCGGTTCTGCTCGTTTGATGGTTGAATTGGCCGGCATAAAAAACGTAGAAGAAGCGATTAAAGCAATAGGCGAAACGCCGCTGCTTGAATTTAGAGAAATAGAAGTAAAGGATTTGAACGCTCCGCTTCGCTCCGCTATAAATCCTTCGGATTTGAAACCAACATCTTTAACCGGTCAGTATTTAAAAAAGGCAAGTTTAGATTTTGACAATGAAACTCTTGAGCCCATTGTTATTTTAGAGTTTGATAAAGAAGGAAAAGAGCTTTTTAAACAAATTACTTCCCGCAACGTTGATAAACCATTAGCTATCTTTATTGATAATAATTTGATTTCTTCGCCAGTGGTCAGAGAACCAATTTCTTCCGGCAGAGCTCAAATTACCGGAAATTTTACGCCGGAAGAGGCAAAAAAATTAGTTAATAGTTTAAATGCCGGCGCCTTGCCAGTGCCGATAAAATTAATTTCTCAGGAAACAATTGCTCCCAGTTTAGGAAAAATTTCCTTAGAGAAGTCATTAAAAGCCGGTTTTTTCGGATTGTTGGGTATAATTTTGTTTATGATTTGTTATTATCAAATGGCCGGTTTGGCAGCTTCTTTATCCCTTTTGGTTTATGGACTTATTCTTTTAAGTTTGTTTAAGTTATTTTCAATTACTTTAACTTTGGCTGGTATTGCCGGAGCTATTTTATCAATTGGTATGGCAGTGGACGCCAATGTTTTAATTTTTGCCAGAATGAAAGAAGAAATAAAGAAAGGCGATAGTTTTAGCCGGGCGATAGATATCGGTTTTAAACGGGCCTGGCCCTCAATCAGAGACGGTAATTTAACAACTTTAATTGAAGCAATGATTATGTTTTTTCTTGGCACCAGTTTTATTCAGGGTTTTGCCTTAACTACATCTTTAGGGATTTTGGTCAGTATGTTTTCTGCTATTTTTATTACTCAAACATTTTTAGAAATTTTTATCGGGTCAAAAGTAAGAAAACAAGATAAATAAAATAACTATGGGGCTCATTCATTTTATTAAATATCGTAAAATTTTTTATTTAATCTCCGGAAGTTTAGTTGCTTTGAGTATCTTTATTATTGTAGTTTTTGGTTTGCGATTTGGAATTGAATTTACCGGTGGCACAATAATTAAGATTGAATATGAAAACACCAGGCCATCAGTTTTAGAAATAAAAGAAAAATTAAGAGAATTTCCGGGGATTACAATTCAGGAAAAAGGGAATTTAGGAATAATTTTAGAAATGAAGGAAATTCCGCCAGAAACTCAATTTGAACTCATTAGGAAACTAAAAGAACTCGGAGAAATTAAAGAAGGTTCTTTAAGTGTTGAGACGATTGGACCGGTTATTGGCAAAGAAATGAGGCAAAAAACACTCATTGTTATTGTTTTATCTTTGTTCGCCGTATTAATTTATATTGCCATTGCTTTTTCTAAAGCTTCAAGACCGGTGAACTCTTTTATTTACGGAGTAATGGCTTTAATTGCTCTTTGCCATGATGTGATTATTCCTTTAGGCGTTTTTTCAATTTTAGGTAAATACTTTGGAGTGGAGATTACTATCCCAATTATTACCGCTTTTTTATTTATTTTCGGTTATTCCATTAATGATACAATCGTAATATTTGACAGGACTCGAGAAAATCTTTTAAAATTTTCAAAAGAGAATTTTGATGTTATTTTAGATAAAAGTCTTTCTCAGACCTTAAGCCGTTCTTTAAGCATTTCTTTCACCACTCTCATTCCTCTTTTTGCTATATTTTTCTTTGGCGGAGAGACATTAAAATATTTTGTTTTGGCTTTAATTTTAGGAATTAGTTTTGGCAGTTATTCTTCAATTTTTCTCGCTGCTCCCTTGGTTTATAGCTATTTTCTTTTCAGAGAGAAGAAAAAGGGTTGACATAAGAATAAAAATATAGTTAAATAGATTAAGATAGAGAAATTATAGATTAATATGGAGAAATTCAATTATCAGAAAATTTGTCAGCAAATATTAAAACCATTAAATCCAGCCCAAAAAGAGGTGTTGGAGAGAAGATTTGGTTTAGTTTCGGCTGGAAGAGAAACCCTGGAATCAATTGGAAAAGATTTTGGCGTTACCAGAGAAAGAATTCGGCAGATTGAAAAAGAAGCTTTTTTAAAACTTCAAAGACAAAAAGAGGAAAGAATGGCAAAACTGGTTTTTTTCTCTTTTGAAACCTATTTTAGGAAAGCCGGGGGACTGAAGCGAGAAGATATTGCTTTATCTGATTTAGGCGGGAAAGATTTCCCAAATAATATTTCCTTTTTACTGACCTTTGGCGACCCATTTTTTAAGTTTAAAGAAGCAGAAGAATATTACACTTTTTGGTCGGTTAACAAAGAGATCATCTCTAAAATTCCTTCATTATTAGAGCATCTGTATCAACAGTTTAAAAAAATTGGTCATCCAATTTCTGAAGAAGAATTTGAAAAAGAACAAAAAATTGCTTCCCCTCAAATTATTCCCTCTCTGGTCGAAGTTTCAAAGAAAATAGAAATAGGACCCTCAGGAGTTTTGGGTTTAGTTAATTGGCCAGAAATTAAACCGAAGGGAGTAAAAGATAAGGCCTACTTAGTTTTAAAACAAGAAGGAAAACCTTTGTATTTTAAAAAAATTAACGAGTCAATTAATTCAATGTTTTCTAATTTGAAACCGGTATTAACTCAGACGGTTCATAATGAGTTAATTCGAGATGAAAGATTTATTTTAGTTGGTCGAGGAATTTATGCTTTAAAAGAATGGGGATATGAACCGGGTGAGGTTAAAGACGTAATTATAAAAATTTTAAAAGAGAGTAAAAATCCGCTTTCTAAAGAAGAAATTGTTAAAAGCGTTCTTGCCCAACGTTTGGTAAAAGAAAATACAATTTTACTTAATTTGAATAATAAAGAATATTTTCTGAAGCTTCCTGACGGGAAATATATTTTTAAACAAAGCATATAACTTGAGCGCAAAATGTTAATTTTTCAGTTTGGCTTAAAAATTTTACTTTGGTTTACAATTATTTTTTGGGTAATCTTTTGCCCTTATTGTATTATTTGGACTGCACCCCATTTTTATTCGCCAAAAAATCCAAAAGCTGGTTTAATGATTTCTTTATTAGTGGCTTTTAAATTTTTTTTAATTGGTTTTTTTATTTTAGTTGCAATTTCTATTTTTCTTGCTTATCGCCAGGAGCTTTTTAGATTTATGTTTCCCGTTACTTCGTAAAATCTGGTAAGATTTATAGCGAACGTAAGTGAGCGTTCAAATCTGGTAAGATTTATAGCGAAGCGTTTATTATGGATATTGTCCAGCTTGCCACAACATTAACTAACATATTGATAATAATCTGGCAGATTTTAAAAACCTGGTGGTGGTTTATTTTACCAGTAATTTTTTATTTCCTTGCCCGTTATCTTTATGCTTATTGGGTGCGGTGGTTTTTTTGGTACCGGCAGTTTAAATGGGTTGTTCTTGAAATTAAAACGCCCAAAGAAATTTTAAAACCATTTAAAGCAATGGAAGATGTTTTTTCAGGTCTCTGGGGGATTATTGATGTTCCTAATTGGAGAGAAAGATGGTGTGAAGGCGAATTACCGATAGGTGGAGGACTTTGGTTTTCTTTTGAAGTAGCCAGTTTTGGAGGGGACATTCATTTTTATCTGAGAGTGCCGGAAGGTGTTGACAATGTTGCTAAAAATATCATTTATGCTCAATATCCAGAAGTTGAATTTAGTATAGTTAATGATTATACCAAAAATGTTCCTTCGAATATTCCTAATGAAAAATTTGATCTTTATGGAGAAGATTTTACTTTTTTTAAAAAAAATGTTTATCCTCTCAAAACCTATCCGGAATTTTTTGAACCAATGGGAGAAAGAATTAGTAAAGAAGAAAAAAGAATAGACCCAATAAACGCTATTTTAGAGTCCTTGTCAAAACTTAATCCCGGGGAGCAAATTTGGATTCAAATTGTTGCTATTCCTATTACTAATGAACTTGTTCCTTGGATAGATGAAGGCAACAAAATTATTGAAAAAATAGCCAAAAGAACAAAACCAAAATCTAAACCGCTTATTGAAAGAGTGGCTAAAGGAATAGGGGATATTGCTGAAGAAATTGCTACGGGTGTAACAAAACCGGAGCGTTTAGAAGAAGTGAGAGAAAAAGCAATTTCACCAGCAGTTTCCGAAACCGGTGAGAGAGAAATGCTTATTACTCCCGGCGAAAGAAGAATTTTAACCGCCATCGAAAATAAAATATCAAAACCAGCCTATTTAACTTTTTTAAGGAGCCTTCATATTTTTAAAACAGATGAACCCCATTTGCCAAAACATGACAAAATTCTCGATTCTTATCTTACTCATTTTGCTAGTGTTGACATGAATGCTTTACATCACTTAGCGTCTACCCGAACGAGGATTCACTACTTTTTTAGGAAAAGCCGTAATTATGCCAGAGCCAGAAACAGTTTCAGGTATTATAAAGAAAGATTGCCTTACTTTTGGCTTGCTTCAATGGAAGGGGAACCTCTTTGGAAATTAGGCCGGGGTAAAAAGAAAGCAACTGTTATTTTAAATACCGAAGAATTAGTTTCTATTTTTCATTTTCCTTCTAAAATTGAACTTCCCACTGTTCCCCGGGTTGAAGCAAAAAAATCCGGGCCACCGCCCACTTTGCCTATTGAATAATATGAAAAAAGAAGAGATAAATTTTTTCGGCCTAACAACTTTTCGTAATGAAAAGAAAAAATTTGGGATTAAACTTGACGATAGGCGTCGGCATTTTTATGCTGTGGGAAAAACCGGAATGGGAAAAACCGAACTTTTAAAAAATATGGCAATTCAGGATATAAGAAATGGTTGTGGAATTGGTTTTATTGATCCTCATGGCGAAGCAGCCGAAGACCTGCTTAATTTTATTCCCAAAGAGCGAATAGATGATGTCGTTTATTTTAATCCAGCTGATTTTGAATATCCGATTGCTTTTAATGTAATGGAAAAAGTTAGCGCTACCCATCGGCATTTAATAGCTTCTGGCCTGATGGGGGTTTTTAAAAAAATTTGGCCTGATGTTTGGTCTGCCCGGATGGAATATATTTTAAATAATTCTATTTTAGCTCTTCTTGAATATCCAGATTCTACTTT
This sequence comes from bacterium (Candidatus Gribaldobacteria) CG07_land_8_20_14_0_80_33_18, assembly GCA_002779425.1. Classification (GTDB taxonomy): domain Bacteria; phylum Patescibacteriota; class Minisyncoccia; order Minisyncoccales; family CG1-02-41-26. The sequence continues at coordinate 11,248 of PEWP01000013.1, forward strand.
ATTAGGGATAAATCGAATTTTAGCCGACCCTGATTATCGGAAAAAAGTTGTTGAAAATGTTACTGATCCGGTGATTAAAGCTTTTTGGACCCAGGAATTCGCCCGTTATACCGCTCGCTATGAAGTTGAAGCGACAGCTGCTATTCAGAATAAAATCGGCCAGTTTATTTCTGCTCCTTTAATTAGAAACAGTATTGGACAACTTCATTCTTTAATTAACATGAGAGAAGTGATGGATAAGGGAAAAATTTTAATTGTTAATTTATCAAAAGGGAAAATCGGAGAAGATCCCTCGCGTCTTTTAGGAGGGTTATTGGTTACCAAATTACAATTGGCGGCAATGAGTCGGGTTGATATGCCGGAGGAAAAAAGAAAAGATTTCTTTTTATATGTTGATGAATTTCAAAATTTCGCTACAGAGAGTTTTATTAATATTTTGTCTGAGGCAAGAAAATATCGGCTTTGTTTAATTCTTTCCCATCAGTACATTACTCAAATGGAGGAGGAAGTTAGAGATGCGGTTTTTGGCAATATTGGCACTTTACTTTGTTTTCGGGTTGGAGCAGAAGACGCTGAATATTTAGAAAAAGAACTTACTCCCCAGCTGACTGCCGCTGATTTAGTTAATTTGGGAAAATTCAACATTTATTTAAAATTAATGATTGATGGAATCGCTGGCGATCCATTTTCTGCCGAAACCTTATTCCCCTTTGAAAGACCAAAAGAATCTTATAAAGAGGAAATAATAAAATTATCGCGAGAGAAATATAGTGCTTCCAGAAAAATAGTAGAAGAAAAGATTGCTCAATGGACAGGAAATTATATTTTAAAAGAAGCTCCTCCTGCGCCGCCGGCTCTTTACGATGCCCAATGTAAAATCTGCGGCAAATGGATAAAAGTTCCTTTTAGACCAGACCTCAAAAGACCAATTTATTGCAAAACTTGTTTAAAAAAAGTTGAAGAAAAAAAGGAAAAAATTGTTGAAATTAAAACCATTTCTTTAAAAGAACTTTTACCTAAAGATGAGGAAAAAAACAAAAAACCAGTTTCTGAACCTGAGTTAAAAAAAGTACTCAATGAGGCCTTAGAAGAAAAAGTAAAAAAAGGTATAATAAAACCAGGAGAGACAGTAAATTTTGACAAATGATTATGTTAAAAACACTTAAAGATTTTAATTTTTTCGATAAAAAAGTTTTAGTTAGAACAGATTTTAATGTGCCAATTGAAAATGGGAGAATTATTGATAGTTTTCGAATTGAGAGAACTCTTCCCACAATAAATTACCTTAGAGAAAAAGGTGCAAAAGTAATATTATTGTCTCATCAAGGCGATGGACTTTCCTTTCAACCAGTAGCCCTAAAATTAGAAGAACTATTAAAAAAACCGATAAAATTTTTAAATGACTGTTGCGGCAAAAAAGTAGAAAAAGAAATAAATAAAATGAAAAGTGGTCAGATAATTCTTTTAGAGAATTTAAGATTTTATCCCCAAGAAAAAGAAAATAATTTAGAATTTGCCAAAAATCTCGCAAAATTAGGCGATATTTATGTTTCTGAAGCATTTTCTGTTTCTCATCGTTCTCATGCTTCAATAGTTTCTTTACCGTTTCTTTTACAGGCAAAAGCTATCGGTTTTTTATTTGAAAAAGAAATGGAAACTTTATCTAAGGTATTAGGGCGCGCAGCGGCCAGGCCCGCCTGCGCAGGCAGGCCATTGGTTATTATTATTGGCGGGAAAAAGATTTCTTCCAAACTTAAGGTAATCTCCAGTTTTATTGAAAAAGCTGACCATCTTCTTTTTGGAGGCGAATTGGCAAATGTAATTTTGAGAGTAAAAGGAATATGTGTGGGCAAGCCTTGGCCAGAAAAAGAAATGATTGAAGAAATTGGAAAAATAAATTTAACTGATACAAAAATTCATTTGCCGATGGATGTAATTGTTTCACCTGACGAGACAGGAGAAATATATATTAAGGAAACCGGTCCGGGAAAGGTAAGAAAGGAGGAGGAAATTTTTGATATTGGTCCGGAAACAATTCAAACTTTTTCTTCTATAATTAAAGAAGCAAAAACAATTATTTGGTCGGGCCCTTTAGGTTTAATTGAGAATAAACTATTTAAAAAAGGAACAGAAACAATTGCTCAAAGGATAGTTGCCAATACTTCGGCTTTTTCTATTGCTGGCGGGGGAGACACAATAAAGATTCTTCGCGAGCTTAATTTTATTGACAAATTTTCTTTTATCTCAACCGGAGGAAGCGCTATGCTTTCTTTTTTAGCTGAAGAAAAACTACCAGGAATTGAGGCGCTAAAAGTTTAGGATATGGTAGAAATCAAGAATCTAAAAAAAGCAGCTCAAAGAATTCTCTCAGCTATTAAAAAAAATGAGAGAATTATTTTATATGGCGATGCTGATTTGGATGGAACAACTTCAGTAATCATTTTAGAAGAAGCAATTAAAAACCTGAAAGGAGAAATAAGCGCCATTTATTTTCCAGACCGGGAAAAAGAAAATTATGGACTGACCGAAACTGGTTTAAATTTTCTTTCTCCATTTGCCCCGGCTCTTCTCATTTGTCTTGATTTAGGCATAACCAATTTCAAAGAAGTGAAATTGGCGAGAGAAAAAGGATTTAAAGTGATAATCATTGACCATCATGAAGCACTGAAAGAAATTCCGGAAGTATTAATTCTTGTTGACCCGAAACAAAAAACAGATAAATATCCTTTTAAACAATTAGCTGCTTGCGGGGTAGTTTATAAATTAGCTCAACTGATGTTTAAAAATAAAATTCCGTCGGCGCTGGAACAGAATTTTTTAGAATTAACCGCTTTAGGAACTTTAGCCGATATGATGGCGGAAATAGATGATAATAAAATTTATATTGAAAAAGGGTTACCTTTGATTATTTCTTCTTTTCGGCCAGGATTGCGGGTCCTTTTAAAATTAGTAAGAAATAATTCTAATTCCGAAAGAGAGATGGTTTCAAGGATTATTTCTATTTTGAATATTTCAGAAATTAAAAACCATTTAACTGAAAGTTATTTAATTTTAAATTCTTCAACTGAAGCCGAAGTCCAAGAATTAACCCAAGAGATTTTTCAAAAATCTTTTGAGCGTTCGCTCAAAATTAAAGAAATAGTCGGAGAAGTTGAAACTTGCATTTCTCAAAACTCCGACCCAATTATTTTTGAAGGCGATGTTGATTGGACTTATCTTCTTTTAGGAGCAGTTGCTTCAAGAATTTGCAATAAACATAAAAAACCAACCTTTATTTTTAAAATTGGGGAAAAAGAAAGCAAAGGTTCGGTGAGAGCGCCCAAAGGAATAAATAGCGTCAAAATGATGGAAGATTGTTCGCATCTTTTAAAAATGTTTGGCGGTCATGCCGCGGCTTCGGGTTTTACCCTCGCCAATGAAAATCTTGAAAAATTTAAGAATTGTTTATTATCAAACATTGAAAAATATGAGAAAAATAATGGGAAAAATAATGGGAAAAATAATTATTAACATCGATGGTGGTTCGCGAGGTAATCCTGGTCCGGCGGCGCTCGGAGTTTTAATTTATGACCAAAAGAGAAATGTTTTTAAAAAATATTCTCAGTATTTAGGCGAAACGACTAATAACGAAGCTGAATACCAGGCATTGATATTTGCGTTTAAAAAAATAAAAGCGCTTTTTGGCAAAGAAAAAATAAAAAGAATGGAAGTTGAAATAAAATCTGATTCAGAACTTTTAATAAAGCAAATGAGAGGGGAGTATAAAATTCTCGAACCAAAGATTCAGCAACTTTTTTTAAAGGCCTGGAATTTAAAAATTGATTTAGGCGAGATAAATTTTATTCTTATCCCTCGCGAAGAAAATAAAGAAGCCGACAAATTAGTAAATGAGATATTAGATTCTCAAGCAAAAAGTCAAAAGCTTTTTTAATAATTTATTATTATAGCAGTTGACTCTTTTAAAGATTTTTACTATTATAATAGAGCTCAAGTAGACAAGGCAATCGCCCTGTTAGATAGAGCTTGTAAGCTCATCATTTAATGGGGAGGAAAGTCCGAACACCCTCCCGCATATATGCGGGATAAAAAAATAGCGGCTAACAGCCGTCCACCGTAAGGTGAGAGGTGCGAACAGAGACGCTCTAGAACCCGAAAGGGTTCGGGCCCCTATTCTGCCTTAGGGCAGACGGGTGATCTCCGAGTGAAAACTCGGAAGTGAAACGGCTAAATCCTTATTGGGTGCAAGAACAAACTTTCGACAATCTCCGGATTTGTCGAAATGAAAAGTAGTTCGCTTGATCCCGTAAGTAATTATGGGACCAGATAAATGATTGTCTAAAACAGAATTCGGCTTATTGTCTGCTTGAGCTTTTTTTATTAGAATGAATCTATGTTCAATCGCGTTTTAAATTCAAAAGCGAAAAATATTACTTTTGCTGCTCTAATTCTTGCTGTCTCCGCTTTAATTAGTCAGCTTTTAGGATTTCTTCGCGATAATCTTTTAGCTAATTTGGTCCCAAGAGTTCAAACTGATATTTATTTTGCTGCTTTTCGAATTCCTGATCTGGTTTATGGAATTCTTATTACCGGTGGCGTTGTCGCTGCTTTTTTACCAGTTTTTGCTCAATATTTTAAACAAGGCCAAAATGAAGCAAAGAATTTAACCAATAATGTTTTAACCTTTTTTTTAATTGCTTTAGTTGTTATTTGTTCTTTTTTAGCAATTTTTACTCCCTATCTTATTAAATTTATTGTTCCCGGATTTTCAGGAGAACAAAAAAATTTAACCATTGTTTTAACTCGGATAATGTTTTTAAGCCCAATTCTCTTAGGCCTTTCTTCAATTTTCTCTTCTATTTTGCATTATTTTAATTTATTTATTGCTTATTCTTTAGCCCCTCTTTTTTATAATTTAGGCATTATTTTTGGTATTTTATTTTTTTATCCCTATTTTGGACTTTCCGGTTTAGCTTATGGAATTATTCTCGGCGCCTTAGCTCATTTGTTGATTCAAATTCCTTTTGCAATAAAAATGGGGTTTAGACCAACTTTTTCTTTTAATTTCAAACATCCTGGACTAATAAAGATATTTAAACTAATGCTTCCCCGAACTGTTGGTTCTATTGCCACCCATTTGAATTTAATTGTTATTACTGCCATTGCTTCCGGCTTATCACTTGGTTCTATTACTATTTTTAATTTTTCTAATAATTTAGCCAGTGTACCAATTAGTTTAATCGGTATTTCTTTTGCTACTGCTGCTTTTCCAGCTCTTTCTCGAGATTTTCTCGAAGAAAAAGAAAAATTTTTTAAAAAAATTTCATCGGTTTTTTCTCAACTTCTTTATTTAATTATCCCTTTGAGTGTTTTAATCTATTTACTTCGGGCTCAGCTCGTCAGAATAATTTTAGGAACGGCAATTTTAAAAAACGGCGGTTTTGGCTGGCAGGAAACGCGGTTAACTGCTGCTGCTATTGGAATTTTTTGTTTTTCTCTTTTTGCTTCAACCTTTATTCCCTATTTAGTTCGGGTCTTTTTTTCTTTTCAAAACACCAAAACACCGGTTAAGATTGCTCTTCTTTCAATACTTTTAAATATAATTTTGTGCTATTTTTTTGTTTGGTCTTTGAGTTTTAATAATTTTTTTCAAAAGGGGCTCATAAATTTTTTAAAACTTAAAGGAATTTCCAATATCTCAGTGTTAGGTTTGCCGTTAGCTTTTTCTATTTCATCTATTTTTCAATTTTTTCTTTTATTTTTTTTCTTAAAAAGAAAAATCTCAGGTCTCAGTTATAAAGATATTCATCAAACTTTTCTGAAAATTTTAATTTCAACTTTTATAATGGCAGTTATTGTTTTTCTTACTCTGCAAATTTATTCATTATTTGGCACTACGAGAACCGTTATTGGAATTTTCTTTCAAACAATTTTAGCGGGGCTGACTGGCATTTTCTTTTATCTTTTTCTCTCTTTTATCTTACAATGCCCTGAACCAAAAATTATTTGGTCGTCAATTTTATCGCAATTTAAAAAACCCCAGTAGTAGAACCTGCGGGTTCACTACGGGGCAGGTAAAATTATGGAAACATCACAAGTTCGCAATTTTTGCATCATTAGCCATGTGGACCATGGGAAATCAACTTTGGCAGATAGATTTTTAGAATTGACAAACACAATCCCCAAAGAAAAAATGAAACCCCAGTATCTTGATTCAATGGGTTTGGAGCGAGAAAAGGGGATTACGATAAAAATGCACCCCTGCCGGATGGACTACTCTTTACAAACTACTCACTACATACTGAACCTGATAGATACCCCGGGTCATATCGATTTTAGCTATGAAATATCAAGAGCTCTGGCAGCTGCTGAAGGGGCAATTTTACTTGTTGATGCAACTTCTGGCATTCAAGCTCAAACTCTTTTTAATTTAGAAATGGCTCAAAGACAAAATTTAAAAATTATTGGCGCGGTAAACAAAATTGATTCAAAAGAAGCAAAGATTGAAGAAACAAAAAAAGATTTGAGTTTTCTATTAAAAGTACCCCCGGAAGAAATTTTTTTGATTTCTGCTAAAGAAGGAACAAACATTTTACAGTTATTAGAAGCAGTAATTGAAAAAATTCCGCCACCCAAGATTGAAACTCAAAGAGCTGATAGGAGTGGTTCTTATTTTCGCGCTTTGATTTTTGATTCAAAATACGACCCCTTTTATGGGGTAATTGCTTATGTAAGAGTTTTTGACGGTGAGATTAAAAAAGGAGAGAAAATTTATTTAATGGCAACTGATATTTTTAGCGAAGCAAAAGAAGTTGGTTATTTTGTCCCAGAATTAAAAAACGCAGAAGTTCTAAAAACAGGAGATATTGGTTATATAAAAACCGGAATTAAAAATCCCAATAAAGTTAAAGTAGGGGATACAATTTGCCAAATGCCAAATGCCAAATTCCAAATTCCAAAAATCGAAGCGTTACCGGGTTATAAAGAACCGCAGCCAGTTTTATTTTTAAGTTTATATCCGCAAAATCCTGAAAATTTTTTAAATTTGAAAGGTGGTTTAGAAAAATTAAAATTAAACGATCCGGCTCTTCATTTTGAACTAGAATCCAAAAAAATTTTAGGTCAGGGATTTCGTTGTGGATTTTTAGGCTCTCTTCATGCCGAAATTGTTCTCCGGCGCTTAAAAGAAGATTATGATTTAGATTTAATTACTACTTCACCGGCAGTAATTTTCAAGATTTTAACTGAAAAGGGGAAAGAAAATTTTATTTCTTCAGCTTCAGATTTTCCAAGAAGTTCGGAGATTAAAGAAATAAAAGAACCCTGGATAAAACTTAAAATTATCACTCCTCTTTCTTATTTTAATTCCATTTTTAAAATTTTAAAAAATTTTAAAGCAAAACTTACAGAAACTAACTCATTTAGTTTTAATAAACTTATTTTAATTGCTGAAGCGCCTTTAAAACAAATTGAAACTCATAATTTTTATGACAAACTTAAAAGCGCCACTTCCGGTTATGCCTCGTTTAGCTTTGAAAATATTGGTTTTAGACCAGCCGATGTGGTAAAACTCGATATTCTTATTGCTAAAGAAAAAGAAGAAGCCTTTTCCAGAATTGTTGACCGAGATGAAGCGTATAATGAAGGAAAAACAATAGTTTCAAAGCTTAAGGAAGTTTTACCACCCGAACAATTTGAAGTTCCACTTCAGGCAGCAATAGAAGAAAAAGTGGTTGCCAGAGAAACAATTGAAGCAAAAAGAAAGGATGTAACCGCGCCTTTATATGGCGGCGATGTTACCAGAAAAAGAAAACTCTTAGAAATCCAAAAAAAAGGAAAGAGAGAGTTAAAAAAAAGAGGCAGGGTTAGAATTCCTTTTCAGACCTATTTAGAAATGCTTAAAAGCTAAGGTTGACCCCGTTAGAAGTTTCCGAGAGACAATGTTTAAATAAAATTATTTAGTAATATCTTTAATTATTGGGACTTCTAACGGGGTTGAAAAATGCCAAGTTTAATGATATATTAAAAAGAGCTGAAAATAAGGACCTGCCTTGCTAACAGTCGGCAGAACCTTGATTTCTCGCTTCGCTCGAAAATGGAAAAAGCTAAAAAACCTTTAATTTTACTTGCTTTAATTCTAATATTTTTTACTGTTTTTTTAGCTATTTCTAATTTTAAAATAAATCAAAAGAAAACTGAACTTGATTCCGAACTCCAATCTTTAGAAAATAAAGCTAAAGAATTAGAACAAAAAAAGAACTTATTAGAGTCGCAAATTTCCCAATCTCAAAATCAAGAATATTTAGAAGAAGTAGCGAGAGAGCAACTTAATTTACAAAAAGAAGGAGAGAAAGTAGTAGCTTTTCCAATTTCAGAAAACCAAGAAGAAACTAAAGAAAATAAACCGGAAAAACAAACTTTTTGGCAGAAAATTAAAGTTTTTTTCGGAATAAAATAAGCGGCAGGCGAGTGTAGTATAATGGTAGTACGTGACCTTCCCAAGGTTAAAGCGAGGGTTCGATCCCCTTCACTCGCTCTGAAAGGGTGGGAGACCAATTGAGTAAAATCTGCCGGGGTAACTCAGTGGTAGAGTAGCTGTTTCGTAAACAGCAAGTCGCGAGTTCGAATCTCGCCTCCGGCTAAAAAATATGAGAGAAATTGAACAACAAATTAAAGATTTAGAAAGTAAACTCCATCATCTGATGGACTGTCTTTGACCTTGAAAAGAAAAAAGAGGAAATAAAAACTTTGGAAAAGGAAATTACAAAACCGGATTTTTGGCAACACCCCGAAGGACCCCGCCAAGGCGGGGCCTACGGGGCAGGTAAAGAAAAAGCCATAAAAATTAGTCAAAAACTAAAGAATCTACAGGAAGAAATAGAAAAGTTCGATAAATTACAAAAAGAATTAAGCGATTTAAAAGAATTATTGTCTTTAATCAAAGAAGGTTCCGGCGAGGAGGAAGAAATTAAAGAAAAAATAAAAGAAGTTAGTTTAAAAATAAAGGAAAAAGAACAGGAAGCTTTTCTTTCAGGGAAATATGATAAAGAAGGAACAATTTTAACTATTCAAGCTGGCGCTGGCGGAAGAGAAGCAGAGGATTGGGTGGCAATGCTTTTGCGAATGTATCAAAAATATTGTCAAAGGCAACGATTTAAAACTAGAATTATAGACCAGAGTTTTGGTGAAGCGGGCGGTCCGGAAGGAAGAATTGGTATCAAAGAAATAACAATGGAAATTAAAGGAAATTTTGCTTTTGGATTTTTAAAAAAAGAGGGAGGAATTCACCGGTTGGTTAGAATTTCACCTTTTTCCAGCCAAGACCTTCGTCATACCTCATTTGCCAAGGTTGAAGTTATTCCGTTCATCCCGGCTGCTGATACGTCGGAAATAAAAATAAAACCAGAGGAATTAAAAATTGAAACATTTTGCGCTTCGGGTCCGGGGGGGCAGTATGTGAATCGAAGAGAGACAGCAGTGCGAATTGTTCATTTACCAACCGGAATTGTCGCTAAGTCTCAAGCAGAAAGATTACAGGGAACAAATCGCGAGCGAGCAATGGAAATTTTAATGGCAAAACTTTATCAATTTTATCAAGAGCAAAAAGAGAAGGAGCTTCAAAAAATTAAAGGTAAAAAAATTTCTCCTTCTTGGGGAAACCAACGCCGCTCTTATGTGCTTTATCCTTATAAATTAGTTAAAGATTATCAAACAAAAGTTGAAACTTCTAATATAGAAGGAGTGTTAGACGGCGATATTAATCAATTTATTGAAGCAGAAATAATAAAAACAAAAAATGATTAAATTTAAAAATGTAACGAAAATTTATTGTTCTGTGAATTCAGAACAAATTACTGCTTTAGAAAATGTGTCTTTTGACATTCAACCAAAAGAGTTTGTTTCTATTGTTGGAAAATCCGGAGCGGGAAAGACAACCTTGATAAAACTTTTAATGGGAGAGGAGAAATTAACGAGCGGAGAAATTTTTTTTGATGGAATAAATGTTTCAAAAATAAAACCAAAGGAACTTCAAGAACTTCGTCGGAGAATAGGAGTAGTTTTTCAGGATTACAAACTTCTCCCTACTAAAACAGTTTATGAAAATGTCAGTTATGTGATGCAAGTAATTGGAACAAGCGATATTGATATAAAAAGAGATATACCCCAAGTGTTAGAAATGGTTGGCTTAGACCAGCGCGCTTTTAATTTTCCGTGTGAGCTTTCGGGCGGTGAACAACAAAGATTAGCGATTGCCCGAGCTTTAATTCACCGGCCAGAGGTAATTATTGCCGATGAGCCAACTGGCAATTTAGATGTTTATAACACCTTTGAAATTGTTAATCTTTTAAAGAAAATTCATAATTTTGGGACAACAATAATTTTAGCGACCCATGATAAAACAATTGTTGACAGTTTAAAAAAGCGAGTCATTGCTTTAAATGAAGGGAAATTAATTCGCGATGACCATAATGGCAATTTCATTTTTTGAGTATGTTTTCTAATTTTATTACTAATTTAAAAAGAATAATTTTTTTTGGTTGGCAAAGTTTATCTCGTAATAAAGGATTATCTTTCGGAGTAATTTTTATTATGAGCGTAGCTGTTCTTTTAATAACTTCGCTTTTTCTATTTCAGGGTTTTAGTGAATTTTTAATTAGCGAAGCCCAAAAAAAAGTTGATATTTCTGTCTATTTTAAAAAAAATATTACCCCTGAGAAAATTTTTGCAGTAGAAAGCGACCTCCGCCAAACATTTCCTAAAGTAGAAAATATTGAATATATTTCTCAAGAGAAAGCTCTTGAAATATTTAAAGAAAAACATAAAGATGATACTCTGTATCTCGATGCCCTAAAAGAGGTAGGAGATAATCCTTTTTTAGCATCATTAAATATAAAAACAAACGATCCCAATATCTACTCCCAGATTTCTAATTTTTTAGGAAGAGAGCCAACTGAAGATTTAATAGAAAAGGTTTCTTATTATCAAAATAAAAAAGTAATTGATAAATTATTTTCTTTTACCAATAATATGAAAAAGGGAGGAATTGTTTTAAGTGTTATTTTAGCTCTTTTAATTGCTTTAATAACTTTCAATACCGTGAAATTAACTATTGGCAGCTTTAAAGAAGAGATTTCAACGATGCGGTTGGTTGGCGCCTCAAATTGGTTTATCCGCGGCCCATTTTTGATTCAGGGGCTGCTTTATGGAATTATTTCTGTTTTAATTGTTGATATAGTTCTTTTTTCAGTTCTTTATTTTTTAAATCCAAAATTGGGAAATTGGTTTTTAGATTTCAATCTTTTAAATTATTTTAAAACTAATTTCTTTTTATTAGTTTCAGTTCAATTTATTTTTTCTGTTATTTTGGGAGTATTTTCTTCTTTTATTGCTGTTCACCGATATTTAAAAATATGATTCCCATCTTCGATGGGTCCCTGTATTTTCTATTTATATGAATTTACTATTGTATAGAAAATAATAAAATTGCGGGGTGATGTAACGGTAGCATGCGAACCTCTGGAGTTCGTCATCTTGGTTCGAATCCAAGCCCCGCAGCCAACCTATGATTTATAATATTAATGCTTATTATTTAGCTCGGGGAATCAATTTGAATAAAATAGAAAAGAAAAGAGGGGGCATTTGGAGGCTTCAAACAAAAACCAGAACCTGTCTGGTTTTTGAAGTTGAACCAGAACGTCCCATTTTTCTTTATTTTTTTGGTGTAGTAATTTTTATTAATCTTGAGAAAAAAACAGAGAGAAAAATAATTAAGAGCATAGAGAAATTTTTAATTAATCCGGTGCCAGAAAATGAAATTCCCAGCGAAGAATACAAAGTTGTAGAAGATGAAAATCTTATAAAAGATACAGTTGAATTTGAACAAGTGAAAATTAAAAAATTTGACCTGAATAGAAGAGAAATTATTGCTAACATTTTAGCTCAATCGGTTGCTATTGATTATTTCGAAAATTTAATTGACCAAATTTCGTTAAAATTTGAAGAAATAAACTCTGTTTTGGAAAAAAGAGGAAATTTAAAAATAAAAGGCAGGCAGGTCATAAAATTAATTGGTTTTAATAATACTATTCTTAGTTTTATTCTTTCTAAATTATCTCTTCTTGATAAACCCGATATTTTATGGGAAAGAGAAGATTTAGAATCGCTTTTTAAAAATTTGCGTTCAATGTTTGAGTTAGACGATAGATTTAAAAATTTAGAGATAAAAATTAATTTTATTCAAGAAAATTCAAAACTTATGTTACAAACCTTAAACAATCGCCGAGCAGAAATGCTTGAATTAACTATTATTGTTTTGATTTTAATTGAAGTAATTTTGTTTATTTACGAGATATTTCTAAAATGAATCAAATAGAATTTCTCCAGAAAAATAAATTTACCCGAAAGATTATTTATAAATTGGGGCGAAGCAGAACAAAGAAGATGGTTAAAAATATCGAGAAGTATTTTAATAAAACAGATAAAATATTGGATATTGGAAGCGGTATTTGTAATATTTGTGAAATCTTAAAAGAAGAGAATTTTAACGTCACTCCCTTAGATATTAAAAATTTGAGTTTTGTTGATAATATAGAACCGATTATTTATAATGGAGATAAAATTCCATTTAATGATAATGAATTCGATGTAGCTTTAATTTCAACTGTTTTACATCATTGTAGAAAACCAGAAGAAATCATTAAAGAAGCAAAACGTGTTTCCAAAAGAATAGTAATCATTGAAGATATTTATCTAAATGAGATTCATAAGCACCTAACTTATTTTTTTGATAGTTTAATTAATTTAGAATTTACCGGACATCCTCATACCAACAAAACCAATGAAGGATGGCAGGCATTATTTAAAAAATTAAATTTAAAATTAAAAGATGTAAAATATGCTAATAGCTATTTAGTATTTAAACAAGCTATGTATTATCTTGAAAAATGAGAAAAATTCCGAGTATTAAAAAAATAAAAATTAAAGTAATTGGAATTGGCGCCGGAGGAAGCACTATTGTTTCCGAAATTGCCAAAAATATAAAAAAAGCAAGTTTTGTTGTTACTGATTGCGATAAGCGGATTTTGAAAAAAGGAGAAAAAAATATAAAAGTAATTCAATTAGGAGAAGATATAAGCCATGGTTTGGGTACAGGCATAAATCCGATTTTAGGAGAGGAAATCGCCCGAAAAGAAAAAGAAAAAATTACTAAAATTTTAAAAAATCAAGACCTTTTGATTTTAATAGCATGTTTAGGAGGGGGTTTCGGTTCGGGTGCTACGCCAGTTTTTGCTGAACTATCAAAAAATTTTAAAAATATCAGTTTAGGAATTTTTACTTTACCTTTTAAATTTGAAGGTGAGAAAAAAACAAAAATAGCTAAGGAAGCTTTAGAAAAAATAAAAGAGAATTTATCAGGAACTTTCATTGTTTCTAATGAAAAAATTTTTCAAGTTATTGATAAACACACCCCTTTTAAAAAAGCTCTTTCAATTTTAAACAAAAATTTAATTTTAATCCTTAAAGATTTAATTGAGTTAATTTCAAAAACGGGAGTAATCAATATCGATTTTGCCGATTTAAGAACAATTTTAAAAGGACGAGGCCAAATAATTTATGTTGGCAGTATCATTTGTTCCGGGCCTAATCGGACAGAAGAGGCAATTAAAAAAGTTTTTCAAAGCCCTTTTTACGGAGGAGCTGCTGCTGCCTTTTTCTGTAAAAATATTTTGTTTAATATTAGCGGGGGCGAGGATTTAACTTTAAAAGAAGTGGAAAGAATAAGTTCGGGAATTTATAACATTTGTCCCCAAGCAAAAATAATTTTCGGAATTTCCCAGGATAAAAAATATAATGGAAAAGTTAAAATTACGCTTATTCAAGCCGGCGAAGAAAAAATTAAAAAATCGATAAGAAAGAAGATAGTAAAGAAAGAGAAACCTTTAAAAAGGGAAGCAGTTAAAGAAAAGAAAAAAACCAAAAAAAAGAGAAAAGAGATTCGACGGTCAGCTTTGGAAATAAAAAAAGCGGAAAAAGAAGAGGAAAGCGAAGTTTTAGCTCAAGAAAAAGAATGGGAAATCCCCGCTTTTTTGAGAAAAAAAATTAAATAATTATAACGCTGACGCTATTAATTATTTCATAATTATGACCGAAATAAAAAAAGCAATAATTCCAGTCGCTGGTTTAGGGACAAGATTTCTTCCCTTAACTAAAGTTTTAGCTAAAGAACTTTTACCTTTGGCAGATTCTTGTATGGTTAATTATGTAGTTTCTGAAGTCAAGAGTTCTGATGTTAATGAAATTATTTTTGTTCTTTCAGAAAAAAAGAGCATTATTTTAGATTATTTTAAAAAATCTTCCAAAATTGAAAACATTTTAAAATCTCAGGAAAAACAAGAACTTTTAAAAGAATTGCAAGAATTTGAAAAAGAATTTGAAGAGATTTCTTTTTCTTTCGTATATCAGGAGAAACCAAAAGGTGACGGCGATGCGATTTTAAAATGTAAAAACTTAATAGGCAAGGAGCCAGCTGGAGTTCTTTTTGGCGATGATATTTTTGTTTCAAAGATACCTGTCTTAGCTCAATTGAATCAGATTTTTAAAACTTCAGAGAAATTAGTTATCGGCTTAAAAAAAATTGCCCGAGAAAAACTTTCTTCTTATGGAGTAGTTGAAGTAGAAAAAATTGCTAACCGACTTTACAAAATTAAAGAAATAGTTGAAAAACCAAAGGAGATTTCTAAAGCCCCTTCAGATTTAGCAATTTGTGGACGATATATAATAACTCCGGATGTTTTTAGTTATTTAGAAAAGACGCCAGCTAATGAAAAAGGAGAGATAATTTTAGCCGAGGCATTGAGAGCGATGTTAAAAGATGGTAAAATAATCTATGGTTATGAAGTTGATGGCGAGTGGCTTGAATGCGGAAATAAAATTGAATGGTTAAAGTCAAATTTGTATCTCTCTTTAAATCACCCAAAATACGGCCCTATTTTAAGGGAAGCGTTCAAAAGATATTATGATAAAAGTAGGTAAAAATATTTTAAAAGAAGTTTATAAACAGCGTTCTCCTGATGTCCATAAATATGATTTTGGGCTACTACTGGTGATTGGAGGAGGGGAATTTTATACTGGTTCGCCGACTTTGGCCGCCTTGGCGGCCTTTAAAACCGGGGTAGATATGGTTCGTATTTTAGCTCCCAAAAGAGCCGCTGATATTATCGCTACTTTCTCTCCTAATTTAGCCGCTTATCCTTTAAAAGGAAAATGGTTAGAGGGAGAGGATCTACCAACTTTAATCTCAATGGCTGAGTCGGCAGAAAGAGTAGCTCATGGGAAAACAGCCATAGTAATTGGAGGAGGTTTGGGAAGAACAGAAGAAACAAAAGAGACAATAATAAAATTTCTTTCCCAAGTTTCAACTAAAGCTGTTATTGATGCTGATGCCATTCATGCCATAGCGTTGAGGAAAGAATTAATTAAAGAAAAAAATTTTTTAATTACACCTCATTGTTTTGAATTTTTTATTCTCACAGGCCGCCAAATTCAAGGTTTACCTTTAGGAGAAAAAGTTAAGATTGTTCAAGAAGAGGCAGGAAATTTCGGCGTTACAATTCTCTTAAAGGAAAGAATAGATATAATTTCCAATGGTAAAGAAGTGGCTATCAATGAAACTGGTTCTCCTTTTATGACGAAAGGAGGGACAGGTGATACCTTAGCTGGAATTTGCGGAAGTTTACTCGCCCAAGGAATTGAACCATTTACAGCCGCTCAAGCCGCAGCTTTTATTAATGGCAAAGCAGGAGAAATTGCCGCTAATAAATTAAAAGAGAGTCTCACAGCCACAGATTTAATTGAGGCAATTCCAGAAGTTCTCAGATAAAGATGTATGGAAAAAATATACGATTTAATTATTATCGGTGGCGGACCAGCAGGAATTACTGCTGGCATTTATGCTGCGAGAAAGCGGTTAAGAACTCTTGTTTTAACTAAGGATTTTATAGGTCAGGTTGGAAAAACAAGTCAGATTGATAATTACCCCGGTTTTTTTGGAATTTTCGGTTTGGAATTAATAAAAAAATTTGAAGAACATTTGAAAAAATTTGAAATAGATATTTTAGAGGGAGAAGAAATAATTAAAGTAGAAAAAAAGGGGCAAAATTTTCTTGTTAAAACAAAACAAAAAAAAGAATTTTTAGCGAGAGCAATAATTATTGCAACGGGTAGAGACCCTCGGCCTTTGGAAGTTGAGGGCGAAAAAGAATTTATCGGAAAAGGTGTATCATATTGCAGTATTTGCGATGCGCCTTTTTTTAAAGACAAAAGTGCAGCGGTAATTGGAGGAGGAAATTCTGGTTTTGAGGCGGCTTTAGATTTAACAAAATATGCCAAAAGAATTTTTATTTTTGAAAAGTCAGATAAAATAATAGCCGATGAAATTTTACAGGAACAAGCATCTGAAGAAAAAAAGATTGAAATTCATTTAAATAAAGAAATTAAAAAAATTGAAGGCAGGGGAAAAGTTCAGGCGATTATCTATGATGATTTAAAAACCGGAAAAACTTTTCAAGTCCCCATCCATGGTGTTTTTATTCAAATTGGGTCAATTCCTGCCACCTCTTTTATTAAAGAGTTGGTTGAATTTAATGAGATGGACGAGATTAAAGTTAATTTTGAAACTTGTGAAACATCAATGCCCGGTATTTTCGCTGCCGGTGATGTTAATGAAGGAAAAGATAAACAAATAGTTTTAGCTGCTGGCGAAGGAGCGCGAGCAGCATTGAACGCTTATGAATACATTAGAAATGCAAAATGGAAATTTAAAGATTAAAAATATAAAGGCGAGGGAGATTTTGGATTCGAGGGGAAATCCGACTGTTGAAGTTGAATTAGAAACAGAAGAAGGAATTTTTGTTGCTTCGGTTCCTTCTGGCGCCTCTACTGGAAAATACGAAGCAGTTGAGTTAAGGGACGGCGGTGAAAGATATAGAGGAAAAGGAGTATTAAAAGCAATTAAAAATATTCAAGGAGTTATTTTTCCGGCGATAAAAAATAAAGATGTGTCTAATCAAAAAGAAATAGATGAATTAATGATCGAATTGGACGGAACGCCAAATAAATCAAGATTAGGGGCTAATGCTATTCTGCCAGTTTCGATGGCTGTTTGCCGGGCTGGCGCCACCGCCACAAATCTTCCCTTATATCAATATATCACTCAAATTTTTAATTCAGGTTCTAAGTTTCAAGTTCCAAGTTTTAAGATTCCCGTGCCTTCTTTTAATATCATTAATGGTGGAGCCCATGCCGGAAACGATTTAGACATCCAAGAATTTATGGTTTTACCTCA
>PEWP01000029.1:0-220 GCA_002779425.1 bacterium (Candidatus Gribaldobacteria) CG07_land_8_20_14_0_80_33_18
ACCGTCGAATTATTTGATTTTCCCCTTTGGTATAGTTTTTTCTTGGCTTGATTTCTATATTTGAGCACCGTTTTGCTAATCTGAATTTTCTTTCGAGATAAATGTTGGCATTCTCGTAGAGATAGTGTATTAAAGTTTTAGCCGAATTACATCTATAGCAAATATAAAAAACATTGGATAGTTTACCATTTTTCTTCCCTTGACTAATTTTAGAATAAAT
>PEWP01000029.1:231-2656 GCA_002779425.1 bacterium (Candidatus Gribaldobacteria) CG07_land_8_20_14_0_80_33_18
TAATTTTAGAATAAATATTGAATTTAGAAAAAAAATGATATCTAATGAAGGCCATAACTTCTTTTCTGCCACAGATACTTAAAGTCGGGTATTCTCGTTTATCAAAACTAATACTCCCGTCTCCATCTACTATACCTCGGATAAAATTTCGTATATATTTCTGAGGAATATTTGGAATTTCCCCACGACTTTTTCGAAAACTTTTTCTGTATGAGACCCCTAATCTCTTTAAGTCATCAACGATTACTTGGCTAAAGATAGAAAAGTGCACGTAGTTGCCTGATAGGGATAGGGCTTGTTCTGCTGAAAGCTCCTGCTTTATTTTTCTTAATATATCTATATCTTTCTTATTTTGACCAAAACCTAATTTGTCACTAGAACCATTGTGGGTTACTTTGACAATTCCACCATCAGCAAAAATAAAGCCGAGAATATAAGCCATATTAGGAGACCATTTTTTAAAGTAATCTTCATTAACTTTTAATCTGGGTTTATCTATCTTGCGTTTTAGCGCCAACCTTTCTCCCTGAGCTAAGATTGCTGACCACGATCTTTTTGGTAAAAACTTCAGAAGTTTTTCTTCTGATGCTTCGGCAAAATTTTTGTAAAGTATATCATTTTCTTTTGGTTGCCATAATTTTGCCGAGGGTAGGCCTAAACTGAACGCCTTAACTACAATTGTACCTCTAGTTCGATTTGGAAACATCTTTGCCAATTTTCTAACTATCAATTTAGAATAGAACTTTTTTAGAAGAGAAACCTCTTCGAGGGACCAATATTTATACATCGTTAGTCAAATAATTTAAATTTGATACAAAAGCATGATTACTTAATTTTTCTTTCATAGATTTATTTTGTTTTATGTTTTTTAAGAAATTGAATTAAGTCTTTTTCCTCAATCCTAAAGTTTCTTTTAGTTAGTTTAATAGATTTGAGCTTGCCGGCTTTAATATATCGCCAGATTGTGTATTCGCTAACCCCTAATTTATTTGCTACTTGTTTTGGAGTAAGAAGTTTATCCATTATTTAATTGTAGCTCTTACGAAATATTTGTCAAGCAACAATTAGCAAGACCTGATAAGATTTTAGCGACTTAATCCATAAATATTTCCTCCCAGATTTTTTACTTTACCTTTTATCTCTAAAATAGCAAGAGTACTGGCTGTTTTAGCGGCTGAAAGTTTAGTTTTTTCAATGATTTTATCAATGGAAAGAGTTTCTTCTTTTAAGACGTTTAAAATCAGATTTTCTTCAAGCCCTTCTCCTTTTGGTTCAGACCTTTGTTTTTTAAATAAGGGTAAATTTAGTTCTTTCAAAATATCATTAGCCGTTTCAACCAATTTTGCTCCTTTCTTGATTAAATAATGACAGCCTTGAGAATTTTTAGAAAAAATAGAACCCGGTATACTAAAGACCTTTCTTTTTTGCTGAAAGGCCCAGTTAGCTGTAATTAAAGCGCCTGAGCCAAATTTTGCCTCAACCACCAAAACTCCTAAGCTAAGACCGGAAATTATTCGATTTCGCTGAGGGAAAGTAAATTGAGTTCCTCTTGTCCCGGGTGGATACTCAGAAATTAAACACCCTCCTGTTTCTAAAATATTTTCCGCTAATTTTAAATTTTGACGAGGGTAAATACTTTTTTTATCAAGGCCGGTTCCTAAAACAGCAATTGTTTTACCTTTTGTTTCCAGCGCTCCTTTATGAGCAAAAGTATCAATTCCTTTTGCCATGCCGGAAACAATGATTAATCCTGTTTCAGCTAAATCTTTAGCAATTGAGAAAGCGATTTCTTTTCCGTAATCAGAAAATTTTCGAGTTCCAACAATAGCAAAACATTTTTCTTCAGGACTAAAATTTCCTTTAACATATAAAACTTTCGGCGCATCTTTAATCTCTCTTAAAAGTTCGGGATAATTTTTATCTTTTATGCCAATAGTTTTTATTTCCTCATTCATTTACTTATTATATTTTGTCATTGCTTTTTCAATGCCATTTTTTAAAGCAAATTCAATCGCTCCCACAGTTTTTTTAATAACATCTTTTACAATTTTTTCTTCCTCTTTTGTAATTTTTTTTAACACAAACTTTTCAACTTCTGTTCTTTGTTCTTTGTTCTCTGTTCTCTGTTTTATTCCAATCCTAAATCTTACAAAATCTTTCGTCTTCAGTTCACGAATTATTGATTGAACCCCTTTATGACCAGCCGAACTTTTTCCGATTGAAATTTTGATTTTTCCCAAAGGCAAATCAATGTCGTCATGAACAACCCATAATCTTGAAACTTGAAACTTAAAACTTAAAACTATTTTTTTTACTGATTTACCAGATTCATTCATAAAGGTTTGGGGTTTAACAAGAATAACTTTTTTATTGGCAATTTCTCCTTTGGAAATTTTAGCATTGAAAATTGATTGAAAATTAAAAA
>PEWP01000029.1:2671-2813 GCA_002779425.1 bacterium (Candidatus Gribaldobacteria) CG07_land_8_20_14_0_80_33_18
TGATTGAAAATTAAAAATTGCCCGCCTGCAACGCTTTGCGTAGCAATGCGGGCAGGGAAATTGAAAATTAGCGGCGATTTCATCAATCGCTTGAAAGCCCAGGTTGTGGCGCGTCTTTTGAAATTTTTTACCGGGATTACCC
>PEWP01000042.1 GCA_002779425.1 bacterium (Candidatus Gribaldobacteria) CG07_land_8_20_14_0_80_33_18
ATCGGTCGGCGTATTTAGTAATTTTTAAAAGCCACTGCTTGATTTCTTTCTGCTCGGTTTTGGCCCCGCATCTCTCGCAACGCCCGTTAATTACTTCTTCGTTGGCCAAACCAATCTTGCAATGAGGACACCAGTTGATAGAAATTTTTGCTTGATACGCTAAACCCTTTTTAAAAAGCTGGAGAAAAATCCACTGGGTCCATTTGTAATATTTCGGATCGGTCGTATTAATTTCCCGGCTCCAGTCAAAAGACAAACCTAAACTCTTCAGTTGCTCTTTATATCTTTTTACATTCTTTTCGGTGACTATTTTTGGATGGATGCCTGTTTTAATTGCGTAGTTTTCCGTTGGTAATCCAAAAGCATCCCAACCAATCGGGTATAAAACATTATATCCCTCCATTCTTTTTTTTCTTGCAACCGTATCAAAAGCCACATAGCTTCGGACATGGCCGACATGGAGCCCATCGCCAGAAGGATAAGGAAATTCAATTAATACATAAAACTTTGGTTTTTTGGAAAAGTCCTTGGCTTGATAAAGTTTTTTCTTTTCCCAAACCCTCTGCCACTTTTTTTCAATTTTTTGAGGATTATAATTCATTGTTTGTTGTTTCATACACTAGTCTACTTAAATTTTTGCTTTTTGTAAATTCACCCCATTAAATTTATGAAGCGAGCAAGAATATTTACGACATCGCAAGTCGTAAATTTGCGACTTGCGATGTCGTAAATTTGACCATCCTTGTTGTGGTGTGGGGGTAAATCGGATAAAATTCAAGTTAGCTTTTTGACAAAAAATCAAAAACCTTCGAGGTTGTCCTCGAAGATAATATCAATTAAAAGCCGGGTAAAAGACCGTAGAGCTAGGCGAGGCTTAAGTAGGAACCTTTCTCCTCGAAGCTGCAATGCGGTGGGATGAGGTCCTAGCCCAGAACTCCCAATTCTTTTTACCCGGCCCATTCTTAAAAAGCCTTAAGTAATTTTTACTTAAGGCTTTTTCTTATACCCGCAGCGAAACTAAGTTTCTGCTGCTGGGGTTTTGACGCTAACTAGAATAAATTGAGAAGCTTAACAATGAATAAAATGTAAATCAAGAGATACATTGCTCCTTCCCAGATATGAATTCTTCGAGAAATCCCAGAAATAACAAAAAGTAAAGTGGCAATAACCAAAAAGGGAAGGCCAACCAAAAAAGTAAGATTATCTATTGCCAAAGGTTTAATCAAAGCTGGGATTCCAGCCACGATTAAGATGTTAAAGACATTTGAACCAAAAATATTTCCCAAAGCAATTTCATATTTTTTCTTTATAGCTGCTCGAACCGAAACCACCAATTCCGGTAAAGAGGTGCCAACCGCGATAGCAGTAATGGCTATCAAGGCGGTAGAAATTTTTAAAAACTCAGAAATTTTTAAAACCGATTCAATGGTATAGTTGGCGCCAATGGCTAAACCGATGATGCCTAAAATTAAAAAAAGAAAAATTCTAAAATTTAATTTTGATGGCTTTTCTTTTATCTCTTTTCTTCGCCTTTCAGCCCGCGAGGGCAAAACCTTGATCTCCGCTCCTCCAGGCAAAACTTCCACTAATTCAGGGGTAATAATTTCTTCTCTTCTTTGAAAAATTGTGTAAAGAAAATAAACCAAAAAAGCCAATAAAAGCAAAATCCCTTCTCCAAAAACGATTTTTCTATCCAACATAATAAAAATAAACAAACCAGTGGCAGCTGCCAAAAGCGGAGCATCCAAATCAATTAAACTTCTTTTAACAAGCAATATCCGGGCCATAACCGCCGATAAACCAACAATTAAAAGGATATTGGCAATATTTGAGCCAATCACATTGGCGACCACAATTTCGCTTGCCCCTTTTAAAACAGCGGCAATAGATGAAGCCAGTTCGGGAAAAGAAGTACCGATGGAAACAATAGTCACTCCAATAATAAAGGGTGAGATTTTCAAGGCCAAGCCAATTTTTTCTGAGCTCTCAACAAACCAATCAGCTGACTTTACCAATAAAGCTAAACTTAAAATAAAAATTAGAATCCAAAATATAAGCATACCCAGTAGTATAAACTCGACTTATATAATTAGTTTTTGTGGCAACCTGTTGGAAATAACAATGTTTTTAGGAATAATCCAGTAGAAAAATTAACTCCGCGATTATATATAGAAGAATCACTTCCAAATAATAAGATGTTTCTAAAACAAGATACATTCTTCATAGCTTTCCTAAAATAATCGCGCTGTCGAGTTTTAACTACTGGGCATATATTTTATAAAAAAATTTCATTTGCCCTTTAAAAATGTGCTGTGAGTCGAAATGTGTTTACACTAAGCGTAGCAGAACGAAATGCCCTTCGACCCCTCAACAAATTCGGGGTCGCCCTGAGTTAATCGAACGGGCGACAAGCTCACCAT
>PEWP01000039.1 GCA_002779425.1 bacterium (Candidatus Gribaldobacteria) CG07_land_8_20_14_0_80_33_18
TAAAAAGACCAGCTCCTTTAAGAGAAGATTTTTCTAAAATATTAGTTTGAATTGTATTTTCATCAAAACTTTTAATAATACCCTCATTAACCACTTTTTTAGGAGTTCCCTGTTCAAAAACTACTCCCTTTAAAAAAACTCGCTGGCCGAGCTTTATTTTCTCCAAATCAGCGAATTTACAAGTAAGCAAGTCGCTTTTCTCTATTTTTAAGGACGCTAAATTCTCTTTTACATCTCTATTTAAAATCTTGAAATTGACTTTTTCGCCATCAACAAAAACGTCATAATTGCTTCCAGCAGGAATTATTTCATTTAAAGTAACTGCTAAACCGTCAGAGGTCATGATAACTCCCGCGCCGCTTTTAGTTTTGGATTGAATTCCTATAATTGCCTTTTCAACCTTATCAATTGCTTTAGTCAAAGCAACATTTTCCTGAATAATTATTTCTTCTTTTGGATTAACGATTATTTGTCTTTCCTTCAAATTTTTTATAAATTCAAATTTCTCAAAAAATGGCTGCTTTATTAAAAAAGGTAAAATTAAAACCTGAAATAAAAAGCCGCCCATGGCTCCTAAAAATAAAATAGCGATGATTTTAAAAATATTTCTCATCTATATTCTTTCAGAATTAACAGTTTCGAGAGATTTTTTAGTTAAAAAAGCAATCTCGTCTCCCTTTAAGTCAATATTAACTGTTTCCCCTTCTTTAATTTCTAAGGTAATAATCTTTAATGATAATGGGTCGAGAATTAATTTTTGAATAACCCGCTTTAAAGGCCTCGCCCCTAAATTTACATCAAAACCTTTTTCAATTAAGAGTTCTTTTGTTTTTGGCGAGAATCTCACTTTTATATTTTTACTTTTTAACAATCTTTGACTGACCTTTTTTAATTCTAAATCCACAATTTTTTCAATTTCGGCTTTACCAAGATAATTAAAAATAATACTTTCATCAATTCGATTGAGAAATTCCGGCCGAAAAGTTTCTTTTAAAATTTCCGTTATTTTTTCTTTCAGATTTTCTCTTTCTCCGGTTCTCTCTTCAGTCATAAAACCCAGGGGTTTCATTTTTTCAATAAATTGGGAACCAACATTTGAAGTCATAATGATAATAGTATTTTTAAAAGAAACGACTCTGCCCTTCGCATCGGTAAGCCGGCCATCTTCAAAAATTTGAAGAAGAATATTAAAAACTTCGGGATTAGCTTTTTCAATCTCATCAAGCAGGATTACTGAATATGGCCTTCGCCTAATTTTTTCAGTTAATTGCCCTCCTTCTTCATAACCCACATAACCGGGCGGAGAACCAATCATTTTAGAAACATTAAAACTTTCCATATACTCAGACATATCTAATCTAACCATTGCTTTCTCATCATTGAATAAAAATTCGGCTAAAACTTTGGCTAATTCAGTTTTACCTACACCGGTAGGGCCTAAAAAGAGAAAAACGCCTAAAGGCCGATCCTCTTCTCCAATACCGGCTCTGGCTCTTCGAATTGCCCGAGAAACTGCTGAAATTGCTTCTGGCTGGCCAACTACTCTTTGGTTTAAAATGTTCTCCATTTTTTCTAATTTTTTAGCTTCTTCTTCTATTAACCGAGTTATTGGTATTCCCGTCCAATTAGAAACAACCCTGGCAATGTCTTCCCCTGTTATTTCTTGTTTAAGGAGATTATTTTTTTTCTGAAGTAATCTTAATTTTCTTTCGGCTTTTTCAAGTTCTTTTTTTAACTCCGGAATCTTACCATATTTTAATTCTGCTACTTTTTGTAAATCAGCTTTCCTCTGGGCAATTTCTATTAAAAGAGAATTCTCGTCAATTTCCTTTCTTAATTCTTTGATTTTATTAATCAAATCTTTCTGAATTTCCCATCTTTTCCCAATCACCTTGGCTTTTTCTTTTAATTCAATTAATGAATCTTCTGCCAATTTTGCTTCTTTTTTAGTTTCTTTTTCTTTTTTCAGAGCATTTTTTTCAATTTCCAGTCGAGTAATTTCTCTCTCTAATTCTTCAAGTTCCGCAGGTTGGGATTCTATTTCTAATCTCAAAGCAGAAGCGGCTTCGTCCATTAAATCAACTGCTTTATCCGGTAAAAATCTATCGCCAATATAACGATTGCTTAATTCAACTGCGGCTTTCAGGGCAGAATCCTTAATTTTAACTCCGTGATGAAGCTCGTATTTTTCCTTTAAGCCGCGGAGAATAGCAATAGCGTCTTCTATCGAAGGTTCGGCAACATAGATGGGTTGAAATCTTCGTTCTAAAGCCGGATCTTTTTCAATATATTTTTGATATTCTTTAAGGGTAGTAGCACCAATGGCTTTAAGTTCTCCTCGAGCTAAAGCTGGCTTTAAAAGATTAGAAGCATCAATTGCTCCCTCAGCGGCGCCAGCTCCAATTAAAGTATGAAGTTCGTCAATAAATAAAATATAACGACCTTCCGCTCTCTTAATTTCAGAGAGTAAGGCCTTCACCCGACTTTCAAATTCTCCTCGATATTTTGTTCCAGCAATTAAAGCTCCTAAATCTAAACCAATTATTTCTTTGTTCGTTAAACTCTCCGGCACTTCTTTAGCGATAATTTTTTTAGCCAATCCTTCAATAATTGCTGTCTTACCAACACCAGCTTCCCCAATTAAAACCGGGTTATTCTTAGTCCGACGCGAAAGAACCTGAGTTAATCTGCGAATCTCGTTCTCCCGACCAATAACCGGATCTAACTTTCCCTCCCGAGCTAATTGAGTTAAATTTCTGGCATATTTTTTAATCACTTCGTATTTGGATTCCGGTTCGGGATCGGTAATTCTTTCTTTCCCTCGAACCTCAGTTAAAACTTTTGAAAATGTCTCTTTATTTATTAAAGCATTTTCTAATATATTTTTTGCTCGGCTTGAAGAAGCAAGCAAACCTAAAAATAAATGCTCAACAGAAATAAATTCATCTTCCATTTTCATTGCTTCCTCTCTGGCTTTATCTAATACCTGAGCTAAATCTTGAGTAAGATAAAATTGAGAAGAAGTTGGACTGCTAGAAATTGAGGGAAGAGAATTAATTTCCTTTTCTGTTTTTTTCTTTAAATCTTCAATATCAATTTGGAGATTCCCTAAGATAGTTAAAATAATACTTTCTTCTTGGGTCAGCAGTGCCAAAAGCAGGTGCAGAGCATCAATTTGCTGCTGCCTTTTTTCTCGGGCAATTGACTGAGCTTTTATTATTGCCTCCTGAGATTTATGGGTAAAATCGCCACCTTGAATAAACTGCATACACAATAATTATTGTAATAAAAAAATCTTGAAAAATCAACATAGGAAAAAGCTGGACAGTCCCCGAAAAAAAGACCCCGCACTAAACACGTTTAGTGCGGGGGTCAAAATTAAAACAATTGGATGCTTAAAAATTTAACAACTCTCTTCAAAAACCTTACTCATTTTCCTCCCCGTAGCATGATAGCAAGTAATCAAATCATTTTTTCTTTGAAAAATTCCAAAGTTATCAAGCTTGAATCTTGCTACCTTTTTACATATTGAATACGGTACTGATGAACTGTCGAAATAAACAAAAGAGGCGCCACGAGTACAAATATAATTAATAATACTCGCTTCATCTTTAAAACCCACGTCCTCTCTTATCACAAGAATATTAGGACCGTGGATTCTTTCGATTATCTCTCTTTGTATCCGGTCTGTCCCATTCATTGAAACAAAATAAATTTTTTGAGATCCATTCACATCACCCTCCTTATTGTGTTTTTTAGTTAAAACATCCAATTGCTTTTATTTTCTTTATTTTAAAAGAACAAAAAATAAAAAGGCACGTTACTAATCACATGCCTAAAATCTGATATAAGTTTAGCAGGAAAAAAATAAAATGTCAATGCGTTTATTCGCTTCTCTCGCCCAAAATGACTTCTATTGTTTTTTCTTGTTTATTTCTCAAAATTTTTAAAACTACTTTATCTTGAGGATTATATTTTTGAATAATTTTAGATAAAGAATTAGTGAAAGTAATTTTTTCTCCATTTAATTCCAAAATTATATCCCCTTCTTTAAGGCCAGCTTTATCGGCTGCCGAATCCAAAGTAATTGCCGGTTCTCCTTGTTCGCCTTTAACTATTAAAGCACCATAATCAACAGGAAGATTTTTTTCTTCTTTTATCTTTTCGGTTATTAGAATGTATCTCACTCCTAAAAATGGATAGACAATTTTTCCAATCGTCTTAACCTGGTTAATTCCTCTTTTTGCCTTATCAATGGGAAGAGCAAAACCAATACTTTGAGCCCCCTCAGCCATTGCCACATTAACTCCGATTACTTCACCTTTTAGATTTAATAATGGCCCGCCGGAATTCCCCAGATTAATAGCAGCATCAGTTTGAATAATATCTTCCAATACTTCTGCCATTCCACCGCCACTAGCAGTAATTGTTCTCCCTAAACCAGAAATTACTCCTACGGAAACGGTGTTTCGAAACTCGCCCAAAGCATTACCTATAGTAATAACAGTTTGACCAATTTCTAAATTAGATGAGTTACCAAGAGAAACATAAGGAAAGTTTTCTCCTTCAATTTTTAAAATAGCTAAGTCCTGAACCGGATCGATGGCTAAAATTTTAGCTGAATATTTTTTACCTTCATTAGTTAAAACAGTATATTGGGCTTCTTTATCAACAACAACATGCTTATTAGTTAAAATTATTCCATCTTTGGAAATAATAAAACCAGTTCCTCCTCCAATTTCTTTTTTTTCTGTTCCTTTTTGTTTTTGTTCGGGAATGAGAAAAAATTCTTCAAATGGGCTGTCCGGAGAAGGATTAATATAATACTCCTCAAAAATAGGCAAATCTTTGGTTATAATGATGCTTACCACTGCTGGTGACACTTGCTTTACAACTTCAATTACTAATTTTTCCTGAGTAACTTGAGGAATATAAGAAGAATCAAAATAATCCCGTATTTGAGAATAGAAATAACTTCCGGAAAGAGTCCCGGCTAAAAATCCAAAAAAAGAAGAAAGAAAAATAATAAGAAGAAATGAAAAAACTTTTGATTTTAAAAATTTTTTAAGTTTCTCTTTGATTTTTCCCGCCTTTGGCGGGGTAGGTTCTTTTAAAAGAAGTTCTTCCATAGTTTAAAACTTCAAATATGGTAAAAATATTATAATTCCTATAATTGCTGCTCCCACTGAAGCTAAAAGAACAGCCGCTGCTGAAAGGTCTTTAATTATTTTAACTTTTGGATGCTCATTAGGAACTAAAAAATCTAAAACTCTTTCAATTTGACTGTTAATTAACTCTAAACTTAATACTAAAACAATAAACAATCCAATAAAAGCTCTCTTAATTGAACTTAATGGAAAATAAAACATCAAAAAAACAGCCAAACAGCCAATAATGACTTGAATGCGGAAAGTTTGTTCTTTCAAAAAAGCGTGTTTTAATCCCGAAAAGGCAATTTTAAAACTAGAAATTAATTTTTTAAAATTCATTTATTCATTAAAATTTTAACGCTCACTACGTTCGCTATAAACTTCGCTTAATCGCTCGTTTTAAGCAAAGAAGTTAATTACCTTTATTATATAAATTAAAAGAATATTTGCTGGTAAAGATAAGAGCCAGCCGAATGACTGATAAATTATTCCCATCAGGGCGAATAAAAACCCTAAACCCATTATATAAGGCAAAAAAGGAACAATCAAGATATTGGTAACTATTCCTATTGGCGAAAAATAACCAAAATTATAAATTAAAATTGGTAGAGTAAAAATCTGGGCTGATAAAGTCATGGAGAGAAGACCTCTTATCGGAGAAAGAAGCTTTTTTACAAAAAAAGGGATTTTTTTAAACCAGCTTTCAAAAATGGGGCTGAGATAAATTATTCCTAAGACAGCTAAAAATGATAATTGAAAACCAATATCAAATCTTAAAAGAAAAGGATTGAAAAAACACATTAAAGCAGCGGCAAAAATAACTGCTCGAGAACTCATTGATACACGACCAATTTTTTGAGCCAAAAGGAAAAGAAAACCCATAATTGCCGCTCTTAGAGCGCTGGCAGGTATTCCAATCATTAAAATATAGAAAAAAATAAACAAAACCGTTAAATAAAATGCTTGACCTCGCCAAAAACCAAGAGCAATCAAAAAGGTCATTAAAAGAGAAGTTAAAATAGCAATATGCATTCCGGAAACAGCGGTAATATGCCGCAAACCAGTTTTATTTAATTTCTCTTTTAAATCATAAGAAATTTTCCTTTGGTCCCCTAACATTATCGCCCCTAAAATTGCTCCTTCATTTAGAGATAAATTTTTTTCGATATTTTCTCTCAATTTATTTTTCAGAACTAAAATCTTGTTGTAAATGAAATTGCCGCAGTTCTTTGATATTAAATTTATATCCGGCTCATCCATTAAAACGTATATTTTTTCTTTTTTTAAATAATCTCTGTAATTAAAATCTTTAAAAATAGGCGGAACCCTTAAAATACCTGTAATTCTTAGTTTATCGCCGTAGCTAAAATTATTATATTTGGAAACAGTAACTAAAACCTTCCCCTTTATTTCTATACCATTTAAATATTTAACTTTTATTTTCAGTTTAGCATTGTTGTCATTGATTTCTGGTTCATTGGAAATAATCCCTAAGATGGTAATTTTCTGGTTTGAATATTTTAAAAAAGCGTTGTTTTCGGCAAAGAAATTAGCAACTTGGAAACGAAAATTTCCTAATAAAAAAATAATTAAACAAGCTCCAAAAATTATTACTGGTTTTCGGGGAAATGAACCCTCCCCTCGCCGTCGAAATAAAAAACAAAAAATTCCGAGGACAAAAACTACAAGAATAACCAATCCCGCTATAATAGCGGGGTTAAAAAAAGAACTGATAAAAATTCCGGCAAGAAAAGAAATACAAAAATACAGAAAAATCTTGGAAAAAGACATATTCCCTACGAATTACCTGCCCGCAATGCTACGCATAGCGTTGCAGGCGGGCGAATATTTACGAATATACGAATAATGAGCGAGGGCATCCTTGCTGAAGGGAGCATTGCGCAGTCCCGCCCGGGAAAAACTATGTATGAGCTTTTAAACTTGTAAGACGGGACGAGCAATAGCAGCGGCTGGAAATAATCTTTGTCCTTTCCCTTTAGCCGACTGCGTGCTCCCTGAGGCAAGGTGACCGAGCGAATCAGTTTGCCAAACGAATATTAGGCTAATAAACTCAAAATTCCTTTCAATCCTAAAAATCCTGCTGCAATTGAAAGGAGAAGAGGCGGTAAAACTATAAATAGACTTAAAAAAAGCAACACTCCCATACCAATATCTAAAACACTTGCAATATCACGCAAAAAAATAAGGCCTTTTAAACAAATTAAAATTCCAAAAAGAATTACCATTCCTTTAGGAGGACCAATATTAGAAGAAGCAGAGATTAATGATAATAAAATTATAGCTGTTAATATATCTAAAATACCTAAAATTTTTACCATTTATCTTAGTTGACAAATTTTAAAAAATGGAGCAACCTCTCTTTGAATTTCTTTTAGATATTCAAAAGAATAAGGTTTTATCTTCTCAAATTTTGCATCAAGAGTTTTTTGAGGTAAAAAATTTTGTAAATAATATTTTACTTTTGGTCCACCAATCCATTTAGCAATTTCTATAATATCTTCTTTGGTATTTATACCAAGTGCCACAGTCGTGCGAAACTCAAAATCGATATTTGAGTTTTTTAAAATCTCAACACTTTTTTTTATTTTATTCAAATCCGTCTTTACTCCTGTTGCCTTGTCGTACTTTTGACTTTTGAATTTTGAGTTTTGAGTTTGTTTTATGTCCATAGCCACATAATCTATTAATTTTTTATCAATTAACTTTTTTAGAAGTGCTGGATTTGAACCATTGGTATCCAATTTAACCGAATATCCTAATTTTTTTATTTTTTTTATAAAATCTGGCAAATTTTTATGAATGGTTGGCTCGCCTCCGCATAAAACGCAACCATCAAGTAATCCTTGTCTTGATTCTAAAAATTCAAAAAATTCTTTTTCTGAAATTCTAGGTTGGTTCTTAATTTTTTCAGGTAGAACTAATTCCGGACTATAACACCACGGACAACGAAAATTGCAACCAATTAAAAAAACGGTGCAAGCTACCTTGCCCGGATAATCAATGAGGGTTGTTTTTTGAAGACCACCAATTTTCATTAAGTTTTTGCTAGTTCGGTTTGTTTAATTTTGAATTCTTTCCTTTCATGAAATTCTTGAACTTTCCCAATATTCCATTGAGACACTAAACGGATGTACCCGACCACCCTTGAATAAACTTCGCAAGGTTGCTTAATTGTGCATTTTGGACAGAAAAAATGTTCGCCTGCTAAATACCCATGACTGGGACAAATTGAAAAGGTAGGAGTCAAAGTAATGTAAGGCAATTTGAAATTTTCAAAAATTTTCTTTACTAAATTTTTAACAGTTTGAATATCAGAAACTCTTTCTCCTAAGAAAAAGTGTAAAATTGTACCGCCATTATATGAACATTGTAATTTATCTTGGAGTTTTAAAGCCTCAAAAATATCATCAGTATAGTTTACTGGCAGCATTGTCGAATTCGTATAATAGGGAACCTTCTTTGTTCCAGCGGTAATAATATCCGGATATTTTTCTTTGTCTTTCATGGCAAGTCTCGTTGTTGTACTCTCAGCAGGCGTGGCTTCTAAATTATAAATATTTCCAGTTTCTTTTTGATATTTAACCAATCTTTCTCTCATAAAATCCAAAACTTCCAGGGCAAATCTTCTTCCCCTTTTTGAACCAATATCTTCGCCAATAAAATTCAAAAGTGCTTCGTTCATTCCAACCAAGCCAATGGTTGAAAAATGATTCGCATAATATTGACCTCTCATTTTCTTTACCCCTGATAAATAAAATCTGGAGTAAGGATATAAGCCCTTTTCAATAAAATTTTCAATCGTTTTTCTTTTTATTTCCAAACTCTCCTTTGCTAAATCAATCAATCTTGCCAATCTTCCAAAGAAATCTTTTTTGGTTTTGGATAGATAACCAATTCTTGGTAAGTCGATGGTAACCACACCCACCGAACCGGTATTATTTCCACTACCAAAAAGTCCTCCCCCGCCCCGATTGTGAAGTTCCCGCAAGTCGAGCCTTAACCTACAACACATACTCTTCGTATCTTCAGGTTTCATCTCGGAATTAATATAATTAGCGAAATAATTTATTCCGTATTTTGCCGAGGCCTCGAAAATTCCGTCAAAAGCGGGTTCTTCCCAAGGAAAATCTTTGGTGATATTAATGGTTGGGATAGGGAAAGAAAAGACGCGTTGGTTCTTATCGCCTTCCATATAAACTTCGTAAAGGGCCTTATCAAAGATTTTCATTTCTTCTCCAAATTCACCGTAGGTCTCGTTTTGAGGTTTGCCGTTGATAATCACTGGCTGTTTAGCAAAAGTTGGCGAGGGCTTTAAATCTAAGGTAATATTACTGAAAGGATTTTGAAATCCGACTCTAGTGGGAACGGCCATATTAAATAAAAATTCTTGCAAGGCTTGCTTAACTTGTTGGTAATTTAAATTGTCATAGCGAATAAAAGGAGCCAATAACGTATCAAAATTGGAAAAAGCGACCGCGCCTGCCACCTCTCCTTGAATTGTAAATATAAAATTAACTGCCTGCCCTAAAGCGCTTCTCAAGTGTTTAGCTGGCGCGCTAGCCACTTTTCCTGGTGCTCCACTAAAGCCCTTTATTAAAAGATCATACAAATCCCAGCCGGCACAATATGGCCCTAATGTATCCAAATTATGAATGTGCAAATCTCCGGATTCATTTGCTTCTCTAATTTCTTTT
>PEWP01000021.1 GCA_002779425.1 bacterium (Candidatus Gribaldobacteria) CG07_land_8_20_14_0_80_33_18
CCTATTATATTTTTTTCTGTTTCACTTAATATTTCTTGAGCTACTGAATTTGCAATCTTAATAATCCCTTGGCTATTTAAAACAACAATCCCGTCGGAGATATTTTTGATGATTGAAAGAGCTTTTTCCTTTTCTCTCTCTAAACTATTAAGAATTTTAACTAATTGGTCTCTCATTTGGACCAAATTCTCGGCTAATCTTCCTATTTCATCTGCTCTTTTTACTTCAAGACTTGCCTTAAAATTTCCTTCCCTAATTTGTTGACTAAATCTGCTTATTTTCTCTAAAGAATGAACAACGCCAATACTAATAAAAATTCCGACTATGGCAATTATAAAAATAAATATATTAAAGCTGGAAAAAATAAGAAAAAAATTGGAAAGGAAGTTAGCAAACGTCTTACTCTCCTGACGCAAAAATAGAGTAAATAAGCTTATTATTAAAAAAAGAAAAAGGCCGATAATTAAAAAATAAAGAAAAACTCTAAAACTTTTTAATCTCTTTAAAGGCATAATAAGGTATATAAATAATTTCTAATTTCTGATAGAAAGGATAGCATTTTGGGAAATAATTTCAAGGCATTTTTCATCCTCATCATTAATTTTAATATGTTCTAAAATCTTCCAATCTTTTTTGATAATTAATCTTAAAATTTTTATTGCATTGATGTTTATTTCTATCCCAGTATCAAATTTATTAAAACAATTTTTACAAATTAATCCCCCTTCTTTGACGCTAAAATATAACTTTTCTGGTTTCAATTTCTTTTGACAGCTCGCGCAAAAATAAAGTTCAGGTTTATATCCTAAAATTGAAATAAAATTCCAGAAAAAATAATGATAAATTAGTTGTAAGTTGTTTAGTTTTTCAAAAACTTCTAATAAGAGTTGCCAGATTTTTTCATCCTGCTCTTCGCCCTTTAGCAAATTATCTAAGTCCTCGGAAATCTTAAAAGCAATGTTCAACCTTTCCAAATTTTCTCTCATTTCTTTAAATTTATCAATCACCATTGCCTCGGTTAAGATTTTATAGGTTTTCCCTTGGATAAATTCAATCTGAGATAAATAAAAAAGCTCCATTCCGGCTCGCAGTTTTGACGTAATTTTTCTAATTGCCTTTCCTAAAATTTTTATTTTGCCGAAATCTTTGCTGAATATTGTAAAAAGTTGGTCAGCTTCGGCCTGATCTTCTTTTTTTAAAACAAACCCTTCGGTTTGATAAGGAAGAAACATAAGATAATAAAAATCCAAATGTTAAATTATTTTTTCTTTCTGATTATAGAAGAAAAGATTAAAACAAGTTCGTGAGCTTCCTTCCATAATTTTCGGCATTTTTCTGATTTATTTGGATTGGCTTTGGCAATCATTCTTACCCAATGCAAAGTTTCTTTTGCTTCCTTTTTACAAATCCCGATTTTGTGTTGAAAATCTTTGTTAGATTCCGCTGCATCTGCTTCCATATAATTCGCTCCAATACTTGTTCCAGCGCGCACCATCTGATTTATAATGGGTCGATTTATCAGTGTATCTGGTAAATTTTTAGCAAATTCAATAATTTCTTCTCCAAACTTTGCTGTTCTTTCTTCTAAGTCGTATTTTTTGTCATTTGGATTTTGAACTTGATTTGTCATTTGTTATTTGGATTTTGGATTTTGATATTATTACATTCCTGATATTCTTTTAAGATAACTGGTTTTTCTTTTAATTTCTGTTAGTTCTTCTGATGTTTTTGCTTTTGATTTCTCTGCTCCTAATTTTTTAATGGTTTTTTTATACTCTCCTTTTGTTATATAACTTCCTGCTTCCCGACCAAAAAGTTCCTGACCCATCTTCACTCTTTCCTGTTTGGGAATACGCGGGTCAAAACTTTTGCTAAATTTTTGCCTTAGTTCTGGACGGGAAAGATAACCCTTTTGAGTAAAAAAATTTTCCTTGTCTTTGGGAGTAGGCATTAATTTTATTTAAATAAGACCTAAAAATAAATTTTTTCCATCGACCTTTATATTTTTCTCTATTTTAGGAGTTTTTTTCTCTTTTTTACTGATGTTAATTGTTCTTGTTTGGTTTAAAATATATTCTTTATTTTTCAAAATAATTCTTTCTAATTCTGGCTCAGATGTGTAACAAACAGAAACTTTATTCTGGGGAGTTAAACCAAGCGCTTTTCTCATTTCTTGAATCTGGCGAATAATTTCTCGCACTATTCCCTCTTCTTTTAGTTTCGGGGTAATCCTTGTGTCTAACTTTACCCCCTTCTCTATTTTATCATCAAAAATTATTTCTTTCACATTCACCTCCTCTTTTATCAATTCAAGCAATTCTTTTTCTTTCCTTAATTCATAATTCTTAATTCTTAATTCATTTAAGGGCTGACGGACTTTGATTCCAAATTTAGCTCTTTCCGCCAGAGCCAGGGTAACAATTTCTCTTACTCTTTTCATTTGCTCCTCCAAATTTTTATTAATTAAAGATTTATCCGCTTTTGGCCAATCTTCTAGGTGCACAGAATTATGAATTATGAATCTTGAATTATGGATTTTTTGATAGATGTCTTCGCTCAAAAATGGAATAAATGGCGCAGTTAATT
The DNA here is from genome assembly GCA_002779425.1 of bacterium (Candidatus Gribaldobacteria) CG07_land_8_20_14_0_80_33_18. Classification (GTDB taxonomy): domain Bacteria; phylum Patescibacteriota; class Minisyncoccia; order Minisyncoccales; family CG1-02-41-26. Next base: position 2,587 of record PEWP01000021.1, read on the forward strand.
TAATCAGGTTTGAAATAATCAAATGAAGGGTTTCCGAAGCCATTTCTAATTCTTTTTTGCTCTGAGGAGTTTGGAATCTTTTTCTTGACCTCCTGATATACCATAAAGATAAATCATTTATTACAAAATTTTCAATTAAACGAGCAGTTCCCATTACATCATATTTATCAAGAAATCCTGTTACTTTTAGGATAAGTTCATTTAATTTAGAAAGTATCCATCTGTCTAATAAGTTTTGCGCTTTGCGCTTTGCGCTTTGCGCTTTGCGCTTTAAGTTTCCCTTGTAGGTGTTAAAAAAACTATAGCAATTCCAAAGAGTTAAAATGAATTTTTTAAAAGCGATATCTACATCTTTTTCGGAGAAAAGTTTTGGTTCGGCTGGCTGATTAATAGTGTAAAAATACCAACGAGTTGCATCGGCTCCATATTTTTTTGCAACTTCAAAAGGGTTAACAACATTTCCTTTTGATTTTGACATCTTTTCTCCTTTTTCATCTAAAACAATGCCGATTGAAATTACATTTTTATATGGGGATTCTTTGCCCAAAAGCGTTGAAACCGCCAAAAGCGTATAAAACCAACCTCGAGTTTGGTCTATTCCTTCACAAATAAAGTCGGCTGGGAAAAATTCCTTTTTATCAATAAGAGCTTTGCCCTCAAAGGGATAATGAATTTGAGCAAAAGGCATTGAGCCGGAATCAAACCAAACATCGCAAACGCTTTTTACTCTTTTCATTTTGCTCTTGCTTTTAGCGGAACATTTTCGGCAAAAAAACTCAATCTCATCTACATAAGGACGGTGAAAATCGAGCTCCATATTTTTGTTAAAAGGGAAGAGGATAAATTTTAATTCCCGCACCTCTCCGGTCTTAATTCT
>PEWP01000040.1 GCA_002779425.1 bacterium (Candidatus Gribaldobacteria) CG07_land_8_20_14_0_80_33_18
TTTTCCCCGGGTTGTTTATAAAAAGTTTAGTTTTTTTTATCCGCCGGCCAAATCAAATAAATTGTATTCATGCTCACGGGTTTGCAGCTGCGGCAATGGCTAAGGTTATTTCCTGGTTTTTCCCGATAAGAACAGTGGTAAGCACTCATGCAATTTACCAGTTGGAAACAAGACCTGTTTTGGCCATTTTTATTAAATGGCTGCTTGTTTCTTTTGATGAAATACTGGCCGTGAGTGAAATTTCTAAAAACGAATTAGTCAGGATCGGTCTTGATATTAAAAAAATTAAAGTTCATAAAAATTGGGTAAACCTAAATGTTTTTACTTCCCAAGACAGAGCTGTTTGTAAAAAACAATTAAAATTGCCAGACAAAGTGATTCTTTTTGTCGGCCGATTAATAGAGAAAAAAGGGGTAGGATTTTTATTGTCTTCAGCCGAGAGGTTTTCTGATATTTGCTTTGTTTTTGTCGGAGATGGTCCTTTCCGACATATAATAATCCAGAAATCAGATCAATTTAAGAATATTCTTTATGCAGGAAAGCTGATGCAGGAAAAAGCTGATGAACTTGATAAACTGATAAAATATTATTCAGCGGCGGATTTATTTGCAACGATTCCAACTTATGACGAAGGATTTGGGGCGGTTTATCTTGAAACCATTGCCTGCGGGACTCCCGTACTTGCTTCGGAAAAAGGTTCTCTGCCTACTTTTCTAGATAAGTCGGTTTCAACGCTGATTAAGCCTTCCCAAGAGGCGGTAGATAATGCTATTAAACAGTTATTGGGCAAAGATAAATCAGTCCTTAAAGAAATGCAGTCTAATTGCCGGAAGTTTGCGGAAAAGAACTTCAGTGATAAAAATGCAGAAGTTATTTATCATTCTTATGGTTTTAAATAATGCCCTCCTGAATGTTTAAGAGACAAAAAATGAAAAAAGACTTGGAAGAGAAAGTAAACAAAATATTAATTAACGCCGGAGATTTGTCTTTTCGCAGACGGGTTGTTGAAATTATAAATATACTTGATATTAAAGAAAATGAAACAATATTGGATTGCGGATGCGGAGATGGTTTTTATCTTGTTGTTTTGCGGAATTTATATCCAACTATAAAAATTGTCGGGCTTGATTACGACGATAAAATTTTATTAAAAGCCAAAGAATTTATAAAAAAGGACAGTTTAACTGAAATTTTAAAAGGCCGGATTGAAAATTTACCATTTAAAGATGAATTTTTTGACAAAATTATCTTGTCTGAAGTTTTAGAACACCTGGATGATGATGCTTATGGTTTAAAAGAAATTTACCGTGTTTTAAAGAATAAAGGAAAATTAATAATAACCGTTCCAAATCATAATTATCCTTTTTTTTGGGATCCTCTTAATTGGATTAGAGAAAGATTGGGGTTAGGACATTTTAACAAGGATAACGAGACTTTTGCGGGACTTTGGTCTATGCACCTGCGCTTATATTATCCAAAAGAAATTAAAAAATTAGTGGAAGAGGCGGGTTTTAAAATAAATAAAATTAAAATGTTAACCCACTATTGTTTTCCTTTTTCTCAAATTATTTTACATTTGGGAAAACAATATTTAAGAAAAATGGCTCATTCCAAAAAAGTTACCGATACAATGGAAAAATTTAATTGGAATGCAGAAAACAAAGAAAGTATCGCCATTTTCCGTTTTGGTCAAAAACTGCTTGAAAAGATTGACAACTATAACAATGAAAAAATTTTTGATATAAATGTTTCTTCGCACGGAATATTGCTTCTTTGTCAAAAATTATGAAAGTATTATTTATTTATCCGTCTAACGACCTTTCTTATCCTTTGCAAATCGGATCACTTTCCGCGTTTATAAAACAATATGGACACAAAACAGATTTACTATCTTTATTTATTGAAAATAATATAACAAAAAAACACTTGTCTTCTATAAACGATAAGTTAAAAGATTTTAAGCCTGATTTTGTTATTTTAAGCTGTTACGAAACATCTTTTTCTTGGATTAAAGAAATAACCGCTTATGTCAAAGGTCTTCGGCCGGAAATTGTTACCATTATTGGCGGTTATTTCCCAACTTTATGCCCTCAGGAAGTTATAAAAGTTTCTTCAATTGACGCAATCTGCCGGGGGGAGGGAGAATGGGCGTTAAAAGAATTTCTGGACAACCCCCAAAGAAAAAACATTAAAAATTTTTGGTTTAAAGAAAAAGGGAAAATAGTGAAAAACGGAATTAGACCGCTTATTGAAAATTTAGATATCCTGCCTTTTCCGGACAAAACTTTTTTTGATTATCAAGAACACTTGGATAAGACTGAAAAAAAAGGCGAAAGAGTGGTAAAAATAATGGCCAGCCGCGGTTGTCCGTTCGATTGTACCTACTGTTGTAATAAATACATAAAAGAGTTATATCCGAATAAAAATAAATATTTGAGGATGAGAAGTCCTAAAAACATTGTAGAAGAACTGAAGGAACTTAAAGCAAAATATTCTTTTGAAAAGGTCGGATTTCATGACGACAATTTTACTTTAGATCTCAACTGGTTGAAAGAATTTGGCAGTCTTTACAAAAAAGAAATCAACCTGCCTTTTTATTGCGCTACCAGAGTTGAATCCTGCTCTGATAAAGTGCTGGATATTTTAAAAAAGGCAGGGTGTGAGCTGCTGCTTATTGGAGTTGAAAGCGGAGATGAAAAATACCGCCGCGAAATAATGAAAAGATTTATGAGCAACCAATCAATAATCAGCGCGTTTAATAGAGCCAGAAAAAAAGGTATATTGACCTGGTCTTTTTCCATGGTAGGACTACCTTTTGAAACAAAACAAATGCTTTTGAAAACTGTGTGTTTAAATTGGCAGTGCCGGCCGGATTTTGTAATGGCTTCAATTTTTTATCCGTTTAAAGGAACCCAATTGGGAGACATTTGTTATAATAAAGGTTGGGTCAATCTTCAAAAAAAAGACCAAGTAACTTCTTATGCGTGGGAATCTATTCTTGACCATCCAAACTTATCAGATTTAGAGATAAAAATTGCTAAATATTTAAATAGTTTAACGGCAATAAGAAGCAGTTTTTTTTGGAAACAATTGTTAATAAGATTGAACGACTTAATAAAATATAATAGAAGAATATGAGAAAAATTGGAAAAGTTGTTTTGTTCCAACCGGAAAATTTTTCTGCAACAAGGCATTATTATGGTGTGCCTATGCAGCTTTTGGCAATTTCCCGGATTTTAGCCAAAGAAGGCTATGAAATTAAAATAATTACTCCGGTAGATTTTGAAAATCCCAAAGAAGAGGTTTTAAAACAGGCAAAAGGGGCAATCTGTGTTGGGCTGACGGTTTTAACCGGCTATTCGATTCATGACAGTTTAAAGGTCAGTAAAATGATAAAGAAACATTATCCCAAGTTGCCGGTTGTTTGGGGAGGCTGGCATCCTTCAATTTTACCGATAGAAACTTTAGTTGATGAAAATATTGACATAGTAATAAAGGGCCAGGGAGAAAGAACTTTTGCTGAAGTAGTTCATTCTTTAGAAACAAAAAAATCTTTAAAAAATATTTTAGGAATCGCCTATAAAAACAAAGCTAAAGAAATTATTGAAAATCCTGATCGCCCTCTTGAATCGCTTGATAATTTTCCGCCAATTCCATATTGGCTATTGAATATAGAAAAATATATTCTGCCTATGGAATTTGGCGAAAGATCTTTAACTTATTATACAAGCTGCGGTTGTCCCCATAATTGTATTTTTTGTGTTGAACCGATTGTAAATAAGTGTCATTGGGTTGGTCTGTCTCCCCAAAAAGCCGCCGACGAGATTACTAAACTTAAGAACGAATACAACTTAGACTCGATACAAATAATTGACAGCAATTTTTTTATTAGTGAAGACAGGGCAATACAATTTAGCCAAAGATTAATTGACAATAAAACAAACATTAAATGGGGAGATGTTAACGGCCGGACAAAACAAATGAGTAATTATAAAGAAAGCACTTGGAAATTAATGAAAAAAAGCGGGCTTGAGTGTGTTTTGGTCGGTGCAGAATCCGGAGATAATAAAATATTAAAATTTATGAATAAGGGGATTACTGTTGAAGACACCTTAAATTTTACTAAAATTTGCGCAAAATTTGATATTAAAATTCTCAGTTCTTTTTTAGTAGGATTTCCGAGATCAAACAACACTCAAAAATGTTTTAAATTGGTGGATGAAGAAATTGACAGTGCGTTTAAACTAATAGATAAAATGTTTAAAATTTATCCCAGGATCAGAATGATGTTCGCTCTTTATCTACCTTATCCCAGTTCAGGACTTTTTGAACAAAGTAAGAAAATCGGCCTTGATCTTCCTGATGATCTTGAAGCCTGGAGTGATTATTTAATTGCGTCAGAAGATGTTTTTAATCAAAAGGTCAGACAAAAATGGGTAACTAAAATACAGGCAAGAAAAATATTAATGGCTTCGGTTTATATTTTTTTCTTTTTGGATCCTGATTCTTTTGGAATGGTGACAGGCAAAGTTAAAAATAAATTATTCAAATTTTTTTTAAAATTTGGTTTTAATATTGGTAAAGCGATAGCCTGTTTCAGATGGAGACACAGATATTTTTCTTTGCCGATAGATTTCTATATTTATAATTATTTAAGACAACACCTTAATTTATTTAAAAATTAACACGATGACTAACAGATGGCAGGATGCTCAAAAAGCAGAATTAAAAGATTGGAAAAATAACCAAGTTTGTGATTTTGAACTTAAAGAAGTTGAAAAGAAGTATAAATTATTTTTAAAACAGCTTGCTGAAACAATTAAAATTGGCAAAAGGTGGAAAATTTTGGATTTAGGCTGTGGCCCTACCTGCATTTCCCGGTATTTACCGGTTTCTATTAAAATAGGGTTAGAGCCTTTGGCCGGAAAATTAAACTTAAAAAATAAATTGATTGCAGGAATAAAAATTTTAGAAGGAAAAGCGGAGAAAATTCCTTTCAACGATAAATATTTTGATTTAGTAATTTGCCGAAACGCAATTGATCATATGGAAACCCCCCAAAAAGCAATCAAGGAAACCAGCCGGGTTTTAAAAAACAAAGGGTATTTTATTCTGGCGGTTTATGTTTATCCATATCCGATTGCACTATTTAAAAAACTGTCTGAAAAAATCCCATTTTTAAAAAATATTGAACATCCTTTTACCTTCACAATTCAAAGTTTAAAAAAATTAATACAAAAAGATTTTATTCTAAAAAAAGAATTTGTAATCCACACGGGTTATCACCCTAACGATTATGGAAAGGTTAATGAAAAAGTGTCTAAAAGAACATTGCTGGAAAAAACTGCAATTTTTATTAATTTTAAAGTGTTTAGGGAAAAATGGTTTGTTAAGGAATATTGTCTGCTATTAAGAAAAAAATGAAAATTGCATTAATAAGGCCAAATTTTGGTTCATATTTTCAAATTACACCCCCCTTATCTTTAGGCTATTTATCAAGTTCTCTTAAAAATAACGGATATACCGATATTGTCTTGGTAGATGCTTCGCTGGATAAAAAAATTCCTCAGGAAGTAAATAGATTTTTGAAAAAAGAAAATCCGGATATAATTGGTATTCAAGTATATACAGGTTCGCAGAATTGGGTAAAAGAATTACTTGTTTTGCTTAAATCTGAAAAGATTCATTCTCGAGTTATTGTCGGAGGCCCGCATATATCCGGTCTTGGGGAATTGTCTTTAGACTACCTAGGAGCTGATTTTGGTATTCTTGGTGAAGGGGAACAGTCGATTGTAAGTTTTGCTCAGTCTTTGGAGAACAAGTCTGATTTTGATGAAGTTGACGGGCTTATTTTTAAACAAAAAGGCAAATGGAAAACCGCCCGTAATTTGTTTGGTTTTATAGACAACATAAACAATATTCCTTTTCCAGACTGGGATCTTCTTAATCCGGAAAAATATTTTAACTATATGGAAAGTGTCTCTCTTCCTTTAAAAGGAAAAAAGCCGACGCCGATTTTAACAAGCAGGGGTTGTCCATATCAATGCACTTTTTGTTGTTCCGGCGTTGTTTCAAGGCACAAAATCCGCTACCGTTTTCCCAAAAACATTGTTTCAGAAATAAAATATTTAAAAGAAAAATTTGGAGTCGACGAGATTTTTTTCAGCGATGATAATTTGACTTTAAATAACCAGAGGGCAAAAGAAATCTTTGATTTAATGATCAAAGAAAAACTAAATATTGTCTGGAGGGCGCCAAACGGCATCAGGATTGACAGTTTAACCGATTCTCTTGTGAATAAAATGGCACAATCAGGCTGTTACTTTGTTGGTTTAGGAATTGAAACCGGAAGTGATAAAATAATGAGAAATATTAAAAAAAATGTTGATTTAAATAAGGTCAACGAAAAAGTAAATTTACTGCAAAAATATAAAATAAAATCCAGCGGATTTTTTATGTGCGGATTAAGAAATGAAAGGCGGAAAGATATTCTAAAATCAATAGAATTTGCCAAGAAAATTCCTTTTGACAGAATCCAAGTTTGTAATTTTGTTCCTTACCCGGGAAGCGAAGATTTTAACATTATTTACGATAAAGCAAATAAAAAGGCTTACAAAAACAATGTTTTAAAATTTCAACAAAACGGTTTTGTTCCTGACTTTCAAACACTGTCATTAACAGAAATCTATAAAGTTCAAAGAAAATTTTTATTTGATTTTTATTTTAGGCCAAAAATTTTATATGACTTGCTGAAAAGTTTTAAAATAAGTCAATTAATTACACTCTTTAAACACCCTTTTTTTAAAAAGTGGATGGTATTTAAAAAAGATTGGTATGACAAATAATTTAAAAAGAAAATCAATTGTTTTTTTTCTTAATTGGGTGCAGGGTCAGGAAGAAGGTTTGACTGGGGGAGACAGGATTTGGATTGAACTGGCAAAGAAATGGAGCCCAAAAACAAAACTGTCAATACTTGGATCTGAGGAAGCGGTCAGGATAGGCAGAAAAAATATTTCTCAAAAGATTGAGATGCTCATTTGTTCAAAGGAAATTCGTTCTAAAAATTTACTTTCCGTTAATAGTCTTTTTAAAAATTCCATTAGCCGGACAATTAAGGGGTTTATTTTTTTACGGACTTTTTTGAAAAATAACAAAGTGGATTATCTTTATTCTTCTTCCGATTTTCCCGCAGACAGTATTCCGTGTTTTTTAACAAAACTTTTACATCCAAAATTAATTTGGATTGCGGGTTTTTATTTATTTGCACCTCCTTTTTGGGATAAAAATTCTCCTTATAAAAAAATAGCTTTTTTTAGAGGTTTTGCATATTGGTTCTCTCAAATTCCTACTTATTTATTAATAAATTTATTTGCCGATTTAGTTTTTGTTACTTCGGAGCCTGATAAAAGAAAATTTATTAATTCAAAAAGAGAAGAAGAAAAGGTGATTGTTGTTAGGGGAGGAGTTGATGTTACCGGTTCAAAAAATTACAAACAAACCGGGAAAAATAAAAAATATCTTGCCTGTTTTATCGGCCGGCTGCATTATCAAAAGGGTGTTTTAGAGTTAGTTGATATCTGGAAGAGAGTCGTCGGTAAAAATTCCAAAGCCAAATTGGCCATTATCGGGAACGGTGAGCTTAAATCTGCTTTGTGTGCAAAAATCAAAGATCAGAAGATGAAAAAAAATATTGACCTTTTTGGCTTTATGGACGGTGAGGCAAAATTTGAAATATTCAAAAACTCAAAAATTATAGTTCATCCGGCTATTTTTGACAGCGGGGGAATGGCGGCTGCTGAAGGTATGGCTTGGGGTCTGCCGGGAGTGAGTTTTGATTTAGAATCGTTAAAAACTTACTATCCTAAAGGAATGCTCAAAACACCTTGCTTTAACCTTGATCAATTTGCAGATAATATTTTGAAATTAAACGAAGACAGTGAAAAATATAAAAACTATTCAAAGGAAGCGCAGGATTTGATCAACCAGGAATGGGACTGGGATAAAAGGGCAGAAAGGATTTTTGACAAAGTGTTTAGAAGATGAATCAATGTTATATTTGCAATTCTCCAAAAACAGCTAAATTGTTTTCATCTTTCAATGTCCACGGAAGAAAAATCATAAATGAAGATGAAAAATTTGATATTTTTAAATGTCAAAAGTGCGGAGTTGTTTTTTTGAATTCAGACAAAAAAATTAATTACAGTCAATATTATGGAGAAAATTATTATTGCAATTCAGGAGAATCATTTTCAAAGTTTATGCAATTATTAATTAAAATTTCTGAAGATTTTTCATTTACCAGAAAAGAACAATTAATATTAAAATATTTTAAAAATTATAAGTCTAAAATCGCTATTTTAGACATTGGGTGCGGAGAAGGAAAATTTCTCTTGAATTTAGATAAAAATAAATTTATAAAAAAAGGAATAGAAATAAATAAGGATGCCTGCCGGTCGTGTAAAAAAAGATCTTTAAGTGTTTTAAATAAAGACTTTTTAAAAATTGAATTTAATAGTGAAAAATATGAAGTAATTACTCTGTGGCATGTTCTTGAACATTTAGACAACCCAAGAGCCGTACTTGAAAAAATTAATAGAATATTAAAACCAAATGGAATTTTAGTTATTTCCACTCCAAATATCGGCTCTGTGGGTTTTAAAATAGGAAAAAGCCGATGGTTTCATCTTGATTCTCCCCGGCACAGATTTTTATATAACAAAAAAAGTTTAAAGTTTCTGTTAAATAAAGAAGAATTTGAAATTATGGAAGTAAAAAGCGAGTTTTATGATTATTTTTTGGATCTTTTTTGGTCTTTAAAAAACAGTATTCCCAAAATACTTTTGTTGTTATTTTATCCGCTATTGAAAATATATTCAAAAGAAACGATTACCTTAATTGGGAAAAAACAATCTTCTGATCGTAAGAAAGCTGTTTAACGAGGTAAAATAAATAAAATTTATGAAAATTGTTATCGGTTATCCGCCGCTAAATCACGGCAAAGAGGTTCCTCAGGTCTCGCAAAACCGGCAGTTTCAGTGGACAGCCGGTGGACCGTTATCTTACTTTATTTATCCGGTAGTGCCTGCCTATGCCGCTTCTTTGCTTAAAACTAAAGGCTATGATATTTACTGGCTTGACGGCCTGGCAGAAAAAATGACTTACGGGGAGTGGAAGAAAAGGCTTCTGGAAATCAAACCCGATATTTTAGCCATCGAAACCAAAACCCCCGTCGTAAAATATCATTGGGAAATTATTAAAAAACTAAAACAATTTCAAATTTCAAATTTCAAATTTCAAATTGTGCTGATGGGCGACCACGTCACCGCCTTGCCCGAAGAATCGATGCAAAATTGTCCGGTGGATTATATTATTACCGGCGGGGACTATGACTTTGGACTTTTGAGTATTGCCAATCATTTGTCCAAAAAAGAAAAACTGGAAGACGGAATTTACTCCCGCCCTAATTCAAAGTTCATTGTTCATAGTTCAAAGTTCAAACTAAATCATTCTCTTGATGAACTCCCTGTAATTGACAGGGATTTAACCAAATGGGACTTATATTCTCATAAAAACTCCAATTTTTACCGCGCCCCCGGTGCCTATACCATGTTTGGCCGTGATTGTTATTGGGGACGATGCAGATTCTGCAGTTG
>PEWP01000036.1 GCA_002779425.1 bacterium (Candidatus Gribaldobacteria) CG07_land_8_20_14_0_80_33_18
ATTTTCCGCTGAGTTTCAATCGGCGGAAGAGGAATTTTAAGATTTTTTAAGGTAGTTAAACTGATATTTGTTATTGTTCCAGTAACTTCTGCGAATTTCATGGCTCTTTGGAGTTCTTTAGTTCGTAATAAATAAAATACATAAAGATGATTTACAAGTGGCTTTAATCTCACAATTGCCACTGCTTGATTCATATTCATCTCAGGAGCATTTTCTGGAACATGTGCCACCCTCCCTATTGTTCCGGCGATTGTTACTAAAATATCTCTTGGCTCTGTTTTAGATCTCTTCATAAATTCGTGCGTCTCTTTAGATATATGATATTCGGTTTTTTTAGGATTAACTAAATCATTATTAACATCTTCAACCCTTAAAAATGGAATTCCTGCATCGGTAAATCGGTATCCATAGGTGGTTGGAGTTGTACCTTTAGTTATAACTAAAGAAAGCTCTCCTAACCTTTTTACTTCCCAATTTTTTCCTTTTGGGTCTAATTCGCGGTGGAGTAAACTTTGGAAAAGTTCCTCGACTAAAACAAGTTGTTTATCATTTAACTCCTGTGTCTTTTTAATTGCATCCAACCTCTCCACAATTTTCTTTTGAATAGGAAGAGATGGAAATGGAACTTTTAATCTTTTTACAGTAGAGGGTGCTATAAATGGCTGAGCACTGCCATATCTTGGCCACTTGTTTTCGTCATTCAGGTAATAATACAAAAATTTTGCCGCCATAGGGTCATCGAGTTTTATAACTTGCGTGTTAGCTAATGCTGTCCATTTTCCTTCCGCGTAAAAACATTTTCCACATCTTGCTCCAATAGATGAAAGAATTACGGCGAATCCAGAATCAAAAGCTTTTTTAGTAAAACCATCTTGCCCCGTTGCACTAAAAGCAAGAAAGCCAGATTTTACATAATCTTTTTTAGTTAACCCACTCTTGCCACCCTGATAAATTTCAGCAACTTCACCTAATTTTCTTTGCCCCGTAGTGAACTTTGTTCTACTGCTGGGGTTTGTTGGCCAAGTCATAAAGCTAACTAATAATTTTTAAAAAAATATCTTTTAATTCTGGGGGTATCTCAAAAATATTTTCGTTAATTCTTTTAGCAATTTGTAAGGCATCTTCTATATCATAACCCCTTTTCGTAACCACATCTTGAAAGTAGTCCTCGATTTCTCCTTTTTGAAGAATAAAAATTCCTTCTAGTCCCTGTGCCTCTTTAGATTTATCTTTATCAAAAATTCCATATGATTTGATTTTCCACTTATCAAGAAATTTTTTATTCTTCTTTACTCCGCCTGTTTGTTGTACATTAATTATTTCTATAACTTCAGAATTTTTCTCATTAACCTGCGTTTTTTCTAAAATGGCCCCGTAAATTATTTGGTCGACATTTCCTTCCACCAAAATTACCTTCTCTGCAAAAAACACTTTTGTATTATTAAAAATATTTACCAACATAAATAGATCCTTGTCACTTTCATTTAAAATTTGAGGAGAAACCACTTGGCTGTTAGTGTCTGTGTTTTGATAAATCCGAAAAACGCTCCGAATACTTTGTGGAATAATAAAATAAGGTGAGTGCGTCACAATAAAAAATTGTATACCTCTTTTTTCTGTAAAATCGTTAAAAAGCTCTAATAAAATTCGCTGCCATTTTGGATGTAAATGCAACTCTGGTTCATCTATTATTACCACACCATTTTGAATATTTAGGGCAAAAATGCCTAATAAAAAATTTATTATTTCTTTCTCGCCCCCACTTGCTTTTGAAAGATCTAATTTGTCGCCATCCCTCTTAATAAGAAATCCTTCGTAAATATTTTTTTCCTTGTTTTTACATTCATAACCAAAATTTTTATAACCTAATTTTTCTACATAATTATTGATCATTTTTATTTCCTCTTCGGATTGAAATGTTTCTATTTTATCATCTAAATATCGAAGTTTTTTAGCAAAATAATAATTTGCAATTTCAAAAGATGAAGAAATACTTTTAGAATCACTTTTTAGATGTTTTTCTATGAGATTAAAATAATCTACAGAGGAAAGAGTTATCATTAGATTTCTTGTCTGGGGAATTCTGTAAGGAGAAAAATAGGCAAGAGGTGGATATAAAACAGAGAGTTTTTGAGCATCATCTTTTGTAGATTGGTTATATTCTTCAACAAGCAAATCTATTAAATTAAAAAACCTAAGGTAATTAAAGAAAATTTTATTTTCTAAAGATATATTAGAAATTTGTATTGGGTTATTATTCTCTACGATAAATTCCAGCTCTTTGCCAACAATAGAATCAATATTAAAGCTTTCAAGGGGTGGCAAAAATTCGGATTGTAAATGACTTGTTCCATATTCTGTTTTTTCAAATTCAATAAGTTTGTCTTGTATTTTTTTAATATTTTTTATATTTTCCACATCTTCTTTTTCGGGAACAAAAGTAATTTTTATTTGTTGATTTATTTCTAATCTTCTTAAATGTTTTTCTAAAAAGCGATTAACGGGTTCGAAAATAAGGTGTTCCTCTAAAAATTTTCTTCGAATCCCGCCAAATTCATCGGGCTGAATTCCTGCTTTCCAAGCATGAATAAAAAAATAAATAAGAGTGATATTAAAAATATCCATTAAATTACTTTTTCCTCCAGCGTTTGGACCAATAAAAATATTTAAATCGTTTTGAAAATTTATAACAACCTCGTCCCCAAAGCTTTTTACATTTTTAATTGTTAAATTTTTAATATTCATACCTCTTTTTTACTTGAGAGATTTCTTAATTTCCCTCATT
>PEWP01000055.1 GCA_002779425.1 bacterium (Candidatus Gribaldobacteria) CG07_land_8_20_14_0_80_33_18
ATTAATTTCCTTGCACACCGAGCACTGAAGTTTTATAAATGGTTTTTTCTTTTTTGCCATAAAATTTTATATAGAGCCTGAGCGCAGATTTGCACTGCGGACCTCGTCTTTACCAAAGACGTGCTCTGCTACCTGAGCTACCCAGGCATTGGTTCGTTCCCAACTTGTGGGTAGGGAGGGATTTGAACCCCCGAAGACCTATCGGTCGCGAGTTTTACAGACTCGTGCGTTTGACCACTCCGCCACCTACCCAAAATGAACTATTTCCCTTCGAGCAAGTTCTTTCGGCAGCTCTCCTCTTGCCGCCGAAATAAAACTCAAATCTCAAAACTATTTTACCAAAAAATAAATTTTATTCAATGACCTTTTGATGTTTTTTACGCCACTCTTCGATTTTTTTGTGGTTGCCAGACAAAAGAATTTTGGGAACTCGCCAAGAAACTCTTTTTTTAGAATTAAAAACTTCTGGCCGGGTATATTGAGGATATTCTATAAAACCTTTCTCCTTAGTAATTCTTTCCTTTAAAAGTTCTGATTTTCCAATAACACCGGGAATTAACCGTGTGATTGTTTCAATTACAATTAAAGCTGGCAGGTCACCGCCCATTAGAACATAATCCCCTATTGAAATTTCCTCATCAGCAATATATTTTGCCACTCTTTCATCCACTCCTTCATACCTGCCACAGATTAAAATAATGCGATCTAATTTTGAAAACTGATAAGCAATTTTCTGATTAAACTTTTTCCCCCTTGGTGTAAACAATATAATTTTTGATTTTTTATCTGTAATTTTGAATTTTGAATTTTGAATTTTGAATTTAGTCAAGCTGGAAACAGCTTTAAATATAGGTTCCAGCTTGACGACCATCCCCCTTCCCCCACCAAAGGGTTTATCATCAACCGTTTTATGTTTATCAACAGCAAAATCTCTAAGATTGATAACATTAATCTTTACAATTTTTTTCTCTTGGGCTTTTTTAAGAATAGAATGATTAAGATAAAACTCAAAAAATTCCGGGAATAAAGTAATAATGTCAAAAGTCATATTATTATTAAATAAAAAAAAGAAAGCGGCGCTATTTGTATAGTAACACCGCTTTCCTTAAAAGACAATTTATTAGAAGGTTTAAAGGTCTAAATCTTCTAATTTCTCAGAACTCCCTTTGGCAGAAACTCTTCCGCCTTCTGGTTCCTCAATTTTTAAATTCACTCGAGCGTGATTTTTGAGGCCAACAATTCTTAAAAGAGTTCTAAGTGCCTTTACTGTAGAACCTCCCTTTCCGATGATTTGACCCATATCGGCTGGGTTTAATTTCAAGGAAAGCAAAACTCCCATTTCGTCTACCTTCCTATCAATTTTTACATCGCTAGGATTATCCACTAAGGCCTTAATTACATATTCGAGAAATTCCTTATCGGAAGTTTCTTTTACCATAATTCTTAATCTTAACAAGATATACTTTGGATAGCGACCTTTCTTTAGATTCTCTCGTTCGGTAAAACTTAGAGAATCAATTAATTTTAGTTTACTCCTTTTTTAAAAAATGTCAACTAAAAAGGGCAAACAAAGAATCTATTTGCCCTTAGAAACAAATTTATTATATTCCATCATATCCCACGTATAATAACGTGGGATTAAAAATATTGTGTAATTTCTTTATCTGATAATCCTTGTCATACCCCCTCATTCCGAGACTCCTACAGAGTTCTAACTCTGCCTCTTTTTTGTTATTTGCCTAGACTATCACGATTTCTTTTCGTGACGTCGTTGGTGTAATAACACAAAGCTTGTATTTCCATCTCAGTGATGCGTGATTTTCAGATGCAGGGTTTTCAAACAATTTCAGTTGTTTCATTTTATTTACCTCCTTTTTAAAGTACTTACTATTATATTTTAACCTATCTTTTCTTTTTTGTCAATATAGAAAAATCTTTATTCAACTTTTTCTTCTTTTGGCTTTTCTTCCACGGGCTTTTCTGGAGCGGTTAGTTTTTCTTCTACGGGTTTCTCTTTCTCCTTTTGAACGCTCGCTTCGCTCGCCCACTGTCCAGTTCAGCTCCTTTCAGTCGCGAACTGGCCGCGACCTGCGGGTCGCCTCGCTTCGCTCGGCCACTGGGAAATTCAGTTCGCTCCGCTCACGAATTTCCCGCCGCCTGCGGGCGGCCTCGCTTCGCTCGCTATAAACTTCGTTTTTGGTTTTTTGAAAACATTTATTTTCTTTCCCTCAATAATTTTTTCATCAACTAATAAATTATAAACTCGGGGCGATGGTTTAGCTCCCACTGAAAGCCAATATTTAATTCTTTCTTGCTTAAAACCTCTCTCCTTTGTTAAAGGATTTAAAGAGCCTAAAGTTTCTAAAAAACGTCCGCCTCGAGGAGGATTTTTTTTATCAGTTACCACTATTTTAAAAAATGGTTGATTTTTTTTACCGACACGAAGTAAACGAATGACTAACATAAATTTAATTTTAACGCTCGCTTCGCTCGCTATAAACGTCGCAAAGCAACGTTTTTGAACGATTACCAACCTTTTGCTTTCAAAGCGTTTTTTGCTGCCATTAATTCAGCTTCTTGTTTAGAAAAACCTTGTCCTTTAGCTATTAGTTCTTTTGCTAAAAAAACTCCCACCGCGAAAATTTTTGCATGGTCTGGCCCCTTTTCGGATAAAGCTTTATAAACAGGGGTAATTTTAAATATTTCCTGAGCTTTTTCCTGAAAAAGCGATTTAGAATCTTTAAAAGATCCTTTTTCTATAATCTGGGATAATTCTTTTATTAAATGTTTCTTGATAAAATCTTCGCATTTTTTAAATCCTTGGTCAAGAAAAATAGCTCCTAAAAACGCTTCAAAAGTATTAGCCAGAATAAGGGTTCGAGCTCTACCAACGTCTTCGGATTCACCTTTGGAAAGCAAAATAAAATCATTAAAACCGAGCTCTCGGCCAATCTTAGCTAATGTCTCGGCTCTAACTAAAGCTGCCCGGAAATTTGTTAATTCGCCTTCGGGACTCTTATAATTTAAAAAAAGATATTTTGCCACTGCTAATTCTAAAACCGAATCTCCTAAAAATTCAAGTCGCTCATTATGTTCTAAATAAAATTTTGGGTTCTCGTTTATATAAGAACGATGAACAAATGCTTGAATTAACAAATCTTTATTTTTGAACTTCAAACCTAATTTTTTTTCTAATTGAGAAAAATCCTTCATTTTGTTTTTTATATTTCTTTAATTTCGAACGAAGTGAGAAATCAAGGTTCTTGAGCCGAAGGCGAAAGGTTCTTATAAATTGTTCCTAAAACCCCATTTACAAATTTAAAAGAATTTCCTCCTCCAAAATTTTTAGCCAATTCAATTGCCTCATTTATGGCTACTTTTGGAGGAACTTCTTTCTTATCGCTATATAAAAGTTCATACAAGCCAATCCGTAGAACATTTCTATCAATAATACTTATTTGTTCAATTGGTCGTTCCGGCGCGGCAGTTTGAATAACCTTATCAATTTTTGAAAGATTTTTTAAGATTCCTTTTGATAATTTTTTCATAAATTCTTTTTCGTCTAAATCTTGCCCGAGATTCTTAATATTTATTTCGAGAATCTTATCTAATTTTTCTCCTTTCCTACCATAAAAATCCCATTCGTATAAACTTTGTAAAACAATTGAACGAGCAAGGTGTCGTGATGCCATATGCTTAAAATTTCTTTTTTGATAATTCTTCCAATGTTAAAGGTTTCTCTTTCCCTGCCCCTTTTTCTTTTTCTTTGATTTCTTTCTCTCTTTTTTTCTTTTCTTTTTTCTCCAATTTTTTTAAAACATTAATGACTTCAACTCCTTTATAAAAACCACAATAAGAACAAACGGTGTGGGGCCTAGCCGATTTACCGCATTTTGGACAGGTAACTAAAGTTGGAGTTTCTAAAAAAATATGTATTCTTCTTTTATTTCTTTTTGATTTTGTACCTCTATGTTTTGGGACACCCATATTCCTTCGCTTCGCTCAGTCAAATTCAAAAGTCAAATCTCAAAAGTCAAAAATGACGAACGAAGTATTTTTAAATATTACTTTTAAATATAGCAGATAAAGAAAATTATTTCAATAGTTTTAAATTTTTAACCGGTCTGAATGTTTTTCTATGTATTTTACAAGGACCATATTTTTTAAGCATTTTAAAATGGTATTTTGTTCCGTATCCTTTATGTTTATCAAAACCATATTGGGGATATTTCTGGTGATATCTTTTCATTATTTTATCCCTTCTCACCTTGGCAATTATGCTCGCTGCGGCGCAAGAGAAAACTTTTTCATCCCCTTTAATAATTAGTTTTAAGTTATAAGTTTTAAGTTTTAAGTTTTTAATATTATTACCGTCAATTATTAAAAAGATTTGGGATTTTGGGATTTTAATTTTAGATTTTAAATTTTGAAGCGCTTTTTCCATCGCTAGCTCCGCCGCATTTTTGATATTTATTCTATCAATTACCTTTTCCGAAACCCTCCCCATTCCCCATTCAATCCGAGGATGTTTTGTTAAGATTTGATACAACTCTTCTCGCTTTTTTGAAGACAATTTTTTTGAGTCCTTAATTTTTGGAATTTGGAATTTGGAATTTGGAATTTGCCGGACAGTGACAGCCGCGGCTGTCACTGGACCGGCTAAGGGGCCTCTTCCTACTTCATCTATACCCACAATAATTTTATTCAAAATTTTTTTCTTAGGCATATTTACTTATTAACTATACTATGTTGTTTGATTTTTAAAAATGGTATAATTTATTAATCATTATCATTATCTTTATTTTTATTTTTATTTTAACTTAAAAACGTGGAAGAAAAAAATAAAGAAGAAAATATTTTATCTCAAACTGAAATAGAAGAAGAACTACGATTAGCAGAAATAGAAAAAAGACCAGCTAATTTTAGGAGTAAAATCCTCTCTAGTTTAATATTGAATGAAAGAATAATTGAAACGCCGCTTGACCTGGAAACGGCAATAATTTTAGGCCCCATTTCTTTGGAAGGCGCTGTGATTAAAGGAGATTTAAATTTAACTTATGTAATAACTAAAGGGGTTCTTTATTTTGGTTCTGGCACCCTGGAGGGTAATTTAAAATTAGAAAATGCCAAAATAAATGGAGGGGTAAATTTAGTGGGGGCTAAAATAGGAGGATCGCTTTTCTCAAATGGATTAAATATAAATGGTTTTTTAAGTTTGGCTAAAATTCTAGTAAAAGGAAATTTAGATTTTCGAAATTTAAAAATTATGGATTTTTATCATGGGGGTTTAATCGTTAAAGGAGATCTTTATTTACGAGAAGCAAATATTAGTGGTTTAGTGAATTTAGAAAAATCATTTATTGAAGGGTCGGGTGATTTTCTTAATGCATTTATTGGCGGAGAATTGAATTTAAAAGAAACTGCTTTTGGGAATTTTTTAATTTTGAAGGGAACAAAAATTCGAGGAGAAACAATTTTAGAAGGAACAAAATATAAAGAACTAATCAAATAAATAAATGTATGGCGAAATTTACTCACTTACACGTTCATTCCCATTACAGTTTATTAGATGGTTTACCCAAAATTGATAAACTTTTGGATTATGTAAAAAATTTAGGAATGGATTCGGTTGCCTTAACTGACCACGGCGTTCTCTACGGCGCAATAGAATTTTATAAAAAAGCAATTGAACGAGGAATAAAACCTATTATAGGCGCAGAAATGTACCTTGCCTTTGAAGGAATGAAACAAAAACGACCCAATATTGATGATAGAAGATATCATTTAGTTCTTTTAGTAAAAAATGAAGAGGGTTATAAAAATTTAGTTAAACTTATAACTGCTTCTCATCTTGAAGGATTTTATTATAAACCGCGAATTGATGAGGAACTTTTAGCTCGGAGATGTAAGGGATTAATTGGATTATCAGCTTGCTTACAGGGAAAAATTCCCCGATTAATTTTAGCTAAAAAAATTGAGGAGGCAAAAAAACAAGCATTAAAATATCAAGAAATTTTTGGCAAAGATAATTTTTATTTGGAAATCCAAAACCATCCTAATCTTCCTGAACAAAAAAAAATAAACGATATTTTAATTGATTTTTCTAAAAAATTAAATATTCCGCTCATAGCCACAAATGATTGTCATTATCTAAAAAAAGAAGATGCTGAAACACAAGATATTTTAATGTTAATAAATACTGGAGCCGACATTAACGATCCAGAGAGATTAACGATGAAAGCTGACGATTTTTCGATGAAAAGTCAAGAGATAATGATAGAATCATTTAAAAATGTTCCTGAAGCAATAGAAAATACTCAAAAAATTACTGAGCTTTGCAATTTTAATTTTAAATTCGGAGAAATAAAACTTCCCCATTATCAACCTCCAGTAAATAAAACATCTGAAGAATATTTAAAAGAACTTTGTTATATAGGTTTGGAAAAAAGTAAAATTAAAAATGAAAAAGAGGCAATAAAAAGATTGGAATATGAACTCTCGGTTATTAACCAAACTAGTTTTGCTTCTTATTTTTTAGTTGTTTCTGATTTTGTTAACTGGGCGAAGGAAAATAGAATTGTGGTAGGTCCGGGTCGCGGGAGTGTCGGCGGTTCTTTAGTCGCCTATGTTTTAGGAATCACCGAAGTCAATCCATTGGAACATAATCTTTTGTTCGAAAGGTTTTTGAACCCAGAGAGAGTCTCAATGCCTGATATTGATCTTGATTTCACCGATAGAAGAAGAGGTGAAGTAATAAATTACATTGCTGAAAAATACGGACGTGATAAAGTTGCCCAAATTATTACTTTTGGGACAATGGCTGCCAGAGCAGTAGTTCGCGATGTTGGAAGAGCAATGGGATTACCTTATATTTTCTGCGATAAAATTGCCAAACTAATTCCTTCTGGTTGGACCTTAAATGAAACTCTTGAAAAAATCTCTGAATTTCGCCAACTTTATGACGTAGATGAAAAAGCTCGAAAATTAATTGATTTTGCAAAAAAATTAGAAGGTTGCGCTCGCCATGCTTCAACTCATGCTTGTGGAATAGTAATTTCAAAGGAACCGCTGGAGGAAATTGTTCCTTTACAGCATCCCACTCAGGATGATGAAACAATTGTTACCCAATATGAAATGCATGCCATAGAGGATTTAGGTCTTTTAAAAATCGATATTCTGGGATTAAAGAATTTAACAATAATTGAAGACACCTTAACGAGAATTTATTCTGTTCAAAATAAACAAATAAACATATCGAAAATTCCTTTTGACGATAAAAAAACTTATCAACTCCTTCAAAAAGGAGAGACAACTGGTGTATTCCAATTGGAAAGCGAGGGGATAAAAAGATATTTAAGAGAATTAAGGCCGACTGCTTTTGAAGATATAGTGGCTATGGTTGCTCTTTACCGACCGGGACCAATACAATTTATTCCAGAATATATTGCTCGAAAACATAAAAAGAAAAAAATAGAATATCTCCACCCAAAACTCAAACCAATTCTTGAAGAAACTCAGGGAATTTGTATTTTCCAAGAACAGTTAATGCGAGTAGCTCAAGATTTAGCCGGTTTTTCTCTCTCAGAAGCTGATATTTTACGAAAAGCAGTTGGTAAAAAAATAAAAGAACTTTTAATTTCTCAACAAGAAAATTTTATTCAGGGAATGATAAAAAACGGAATAAAAAAGGAAATTGCTTCTAAAATCTGGGAATGGATTTTGCCTTTTGCCAGTTATGGATTTAACAAAAGTCATAGTTTGGCTTATGCAATAATCGCCTATCAAACTGCTTATCTTAAAGCCTATTTCCCTATTGAATTTATGTCAGCTCTTTTAACTTCAGAAAAAGCGGATGTAGAGAGAATTTCGGTTTTAATTAATGAGTGTAAAAATATGGGAATTGAAGTTTTACCTCCTGATATAAATGAAAGTTTTAGAAATTTCTCGGTTGTGCCAAAGGAAAATAAAATTAGATTCGGTCTTCTAGCAATCAAAAATGTTGGCTCTAATATTGTTGAAGCAATAATCAAAGAAAGAAAAGAAAATGGTCCTTTTAAATCATTTTCTGATTTCATTTCGAGAATTAATTCAAAAGATTTAAATAAAAAATCGTTGGAAAGTTTAATAAAAGTAGGAGTTTTTGATAAATTTGAGGAACGAAACAAATTACTCTCTAATATTGAGAAGATTTTAGAGGATAATCGAGAATTACAAAGAAACAAAAATAATGGACAAAAAAATTTATTTGAAAAAATAACAAATTCCTCTCCTCCTTTTAATTTAAAATCTGCAGAGGCAGCTGACTTGCAGCAAAAAGTTTTATGGGAAAAAGAACTTTTGGGTCTTTATATTTCTTCTCATCCATTAGAAGGGTTTAAAAAGATTCTTGAAAGGAAAGCGCTGCCAATTAAAGAATTGAAAGAGTCAACTGCTAATTTTTCTAATTATAAAATTAGAATCGGGGGGATAATTTCTTCAATTAAAAAAATTTTAACTAAAAAGGGTCAACCAATGCTCTTTTTGAATTTAGAAGATTTAACTGATAGAATTGAGGTAGTGGTTTTCCCATCTGTTATCGAACGAAATCCTTCTCTTTTTATAGAAAATAAAATTGTTTTTATTAATGGAAAAGTCGAACCATGGCACGACCCGCCAAAAATGATCTGTGAAGACATTGAAGAAATAATTGAAAAATGAAACAGGAAACAATAAGGCATTCTTTAGCTCATTTATTAGCTTATGCAGTCTCTGAACTCTATCCAGGGATTAAATTTGGCATTGGACCAGCAATTAAAAATGGATTCTACTACGATTTTGACTTTAAAAATCCAATCTCAAATGAAGATCTGCCGAAGATTGAAAACAAAATGAAGGAGTTAATTAAACAAAATATCGTTTTTAAGAAAAAAAATGTTTCAAAAAATGAAGCGAAAAAAATATTTAAAAATCAACCATATAAATTAGAATTAATTAAAGAACTGCCGGGTAAAATTGTTTCAATTTATCAAAGCGGTGAGTTTCTTGATTTATGCAAAGGACCGCATATTAAATCAACTAAAGAAATTAATGCCGAAGCATTTAAATTAACAAAAACTGCTGGCGCCTATTGGAGAGGGAATGAAAAAAATCCAATGCTAACCAGAATTTATGGATTGGCTTTTGATACAAAAAAAGAATTAGAAGAATTTTTAAAAAAAGAGAAAGAAGCGGAAAAAAGAGACCATAGAATTTTAGGCCAAAAATTAGAACTTTTTATGTTTGATGAGGAAATTGGTGCCGGCTTGCCTTTATGGATGCCAAAAGGAGAAATTTTGCGTCACATTATTGAAGAATATCTGTATGAAGAACTGAAAAAAGCTGGCTATCAATGGGTAAGAACGCCTCATTTAGGAAATTTAAATTTATGGAAAACCTCGGGGCATTGGGAACTTTATCGAGAAAATATGTACTCCCCTATTGAAATTGAAAATGAAAAATATCTGATAAAACCAATGAATTGTCCTTTCCATGTAAAAATTTACCAATCAAAAATTATATCTTACAAAAACCTACCAATAAAATATGCTGAACTGGGAACGGTCTATCGCTATGAAAAATCAGGAGTCCTTCATGGGTTAACCAGAGTTCGTGGCTTTACCCAAGACGATGCCCATATCTTTTGTACTCCCGAACAATTAACAGAAGAAGTTGAAGAACTTCTTTGTCACGGCTTTAAAATATTTGAAACTTTTGGTTTTAAAGAGTTCAACATTTATCTTTCTACTAGGCCAGAAAAATATGCCGGGACAATCAAGGGATGGGAGAAAGCAACAAATGTTTTAAAATATGTGCTTAAGAAATTAAAAATAAAATATCAGGTTGATGCCGGCGGCGGCGTTTTTTACGGGCCAAAAATAGATATAAAAATAAAAGATAGTTTAGGAAGAGAATGGCAATGTACAACAATCCAGGTTGATTTTAATCTGCCAAAAAGGTTTAATATTACATTTATTAATAATAAAGGGAAAAAAGAAAAAGTTTATATGATCCACCGGGCGCTTTTAGGTTCAATGGAAAGATTTATTGGTGTTTTGCTTGAACATTATGCGGGCGCTTTACCGTTTTGGCTTTCTTCAGAACAAATTTGGCTCATTCCTGTTGGTTCCCAACATATAGAATATGCCAGAGAAGTTTCAGAAAAAATTCAAGGGTTGCAAATTCGTGATGTCATAAAAGATGAAAATGAAACTGTTTCTAAAAAAATCAGAGAGGGCGAAATTAAAAAAATCCCCTATCTTTTGGTAGTTGGCGATAAAGAAATGAAAAATAAAACAGTTAGAGTAAGGGAAAGAGGAAAAGGAGATATTGGCGAAATGGAATTAGAAAAATTCCTTAAAGGGTTAGAAATTTGACGTTGAGGTCCGACCTCGTAGGATTTGACAAATTTACAGATAGGTGTATAATATAGGTAGTCTATAATATTAATGTACATGTACCTTAATAAATAGAGAGGAGTAGTGGGTCAAAAACTTATATAATGAGAATCCCCTGCCGCCTGAAAAGGACTCCATGGTTATCAGCTGAAATTATCAGCTTAAATGCTGAAGTTACCAGTTAAAATAATCATGAAACCAGGAAACTCTATTGATATGAGCTATTTAAAAACTCTATTAATAGAGACTCTTGTGAGAAAAGTTTTCACTTACAAGATGGTCCTGCTACTCTTCTCTCTGTTTTACTTTAATAATGAGTAATTTTTAAAAAATACCCGATTTAAAAAAAACTGGGTATTTTTCTTTTTTTTCGAGTTTTCGAGATTTGTCAAACATTTGGTATAATAAATATAGAATTAAAATAATTAATTATGAAATAATATAGCGAGCGGTAGCGAGCGATTATTATGAAATAATATAGCGAGCGGTAGCGAGCGATTATTATGAAATAATATAGCGAG